>JARLHV010000058.1 GCA_031292055.1 Desulfosporosinus sp. | reverse complement strand
TACCTTGATTTTCATACTATAAAAATTATAATCCCGCTGCAGAAACTCCTTGTTATGCTATTAATATCACATTTTATTGTCATCCTGAGCGAAGCGAAGGATCTTTTGTCCCTAGATCCTTCGCTCTCGCTCAGGATGACACAAAAATAATTGCAGTGACTTGATATTTTATAACGTTTTTAGACTTGTCGAACAGCGGAATCAATTACAAATAGTAAAAATACTATGGGTTGAAGTAAAAAAAGGCACACTTAAATAAGGCCTTTGAAGGACCCAAAAAAAATCTAGTTTAAGCCACAGAAATGTCAGTAGCTTTTATTAGACCAAGGGAAATCAGAAGTTTTGCTGCTTGTTTAATAGCTTTCTCTTTCTGCTTTTCCACCATTTCTTGCGGTAAGTTCGATTAAGTTGGTTCGTCCACTTTACTCTTCTCCAATAATTCGCTGAAGGAAGTAAATAATTCAATTCAATAGGTTGTTCCTCTTCATGTAAAACAAGCAAAGTTAGAATTCCGTCTACTTGAATACTACCGCAAAAAAATGCCAGGGAATTTATTAACCTGGCACTTTGCTTTTCTAGTCTGTTATGTCATTTGGTGACCTGCCTGAGGGTTGTCTTTTTATACTTCATCTGCCTTAAGTTCTAAGCGTAGAGCAATAAAACTCATAATATGGTCTGCATCTTCTATTGCTTGCCTCATATCGCCTTCGTTTAGCTCAATTTCCATAGGGTAACGAGGTTGCACACCATAAGCAGTTAGACGTACACAAGCTTCTTCGATATCTTCGAAGCCATCTGCAATTTTCCCGCTCATTCTCCTGAGCAATCTCAAATCATGTGTTTTCGGCGGATCAATATTCTTGTCGATGAGAAACCCTTTCAGTATCTTTTCAGCCGATTGCTGGCAATGATAACATATGATTTCCAGTTTAAGTGGATGCAGCCCCAATAAATATTTTGCGGTTATCAAATCATCCTTTGCAAAATCACACCATGATTTGACTATGCCGTTCTTGTCCATAGAGCTTCACCCCATCTCTGAAAATTGTTCTTTCAATAGTAGGTAGTTGCTTTCGCTGGTTAAATTTACTTTCCTTGCCGACAATAATGTCTACTGCCCGAATATCCTTCCGACTGATCGCTCGACCAATTTTTTGCATAGCTTCGATAGGACGCATACTATCATCAGGGATGACCACATAAATGTCAAAGTCACTATCATTATGAGGCGTTCCATATACAAAAGAACCAAACAAGTATATTTCATTAACTATAATGGTATCTAAAATGGCTTGCTTGATCGTTTCAAGCTCTTTACTTGCGGCCGCGTCCATATAAACACCCCGATCTCATTGCTATTGTTTTATTCGTTTTCATTATTCTAACGTAATTATAATATCACAATATGGTATAAAAAGGTAATATACTTAATTCTTCTTCTATTTTGAGGTTTTAGGAAAACTTTTCTCCATCATTAATCTTGAGATTTTTTTCTTAAACTCGCCACTTGCTTTTATACCACTAATAGCCGATTTTAATATATCTTTATTCATCACCAGAACCCTCCGTCAACTTAATTTCAAGGAGTTTCCTTGCCCCGAAAATTAACCTATTACCTCGGGAACAGGCTGGCCGACGGCTTCCCCAACCCTTTACAATGTGTACGATTATCCATAAGATATCTCCAAACTCTCGTTCTGGGTTGAATAGCTATAATTTCGCCTTGCCAATTTACTTTTAATGAAGTATTCCCATTAATACTCTTTATCATTGTCATTCTCAATCCTTTAAATTTGATATTTGGGCTAGGGCTAGAAATTTATATTGTATTCTTTACCGTTATTTTGGTGATAGCTTTTAACTCAAAACTCGGTTCATTCTTTATTCAAAAAGTGATAACTGAGAATTATGGTATCCCTGTCTGTAACTTTGAATTATCTCTTCCATTTTATACAGTATCTGGGGAGGATACCTAAGGAAAAGTCACCCTTTGCTATAAAGTTTATTATCATAATAGCGGTGATAAACTTTATTCTGCAAAGTATTGTTTTTCGGATTATATTTCTTTCTTTAAGAAATAGCGAATAAATCCCTCTGGCTAACCCTCCAGCTTGCCAAATAATTCATAACCGTTTCTAAGGTAAAAATCAGGTGCTTGGAAGTGCATTCACCACATTTTCCAAAATATATCTATAATCCTTAGAATCAGATGACCCCGACATTGGACAAACTATTGAGAATGAATCAGCAGCCTTGGTATTACTGTTTTGCAAAACATGGCCAACTCATTCAGGAGGTGAATGAATTTATGTTTCAAATCGGCGACAAGGTTCTTTATCCGATGCAAGGTGTAGGAGTTATTGAAGCAATTGAAGAGAAAGAGGTATTAGGAGAAAACAAACTTTACTATAGAATGAATATGACTGAAATCAATATGCAAATTATTATTCCTATAGAAAAAGCGGAGACTCTTGGTATCCGACAGATAGTTGAGCCAGATATCTTGGAAAATGTTTTCACAGATTTCCACCTTGGAAATACGGATCCAAGTATCTATGAAGACCGACGCTATTGCAGAGATCTTCATAAAAGGAAAATTAAGACTGGGGATATTCACCAAGGTACTGAAATCATTCGGGATTTGATGCGGAAAGGTCAAAGGAATAAGCTTGGAGCAGAAGACACAACTATGCTTAACAATGCCCGTCGGATGTTTATCAGTGAGGTTATGCAAGTCAAAGGAGTTGATCACGAACAAGCAGTCCATCTGTTAAATGAAGTCCTATTAATCTCAATTCAAGAGACAGTCTAAATACAAAGTTAATTGCTATTGATTTATAACCACAAAATCAAACTTGGGTACTTCTCCAATTTCGAGTGTTCCATATCAAAAAACCTAATGCTCTTTACCCCTTTGACCAACTGGACTGCACCATAAAGACTATCAGGGGCATCATCCTCCACACAGTAAGGAGCAGTTCCTCCAGAGGAACTACTCTTTATTGTGTGGATTCACTTATCCAACTAAAGGACAAAACAGCTTAGCTTTATCCACAAACTGGTATTTTATAATGCTTGAAATAAAGCTATAAAAAGGAATGCATTTAAAGTTTCTCAAAATTTGGCCTTTTAGAAATCCAAACACTTACTAAATAAATGACTATAAAAATAGGAAAAGAATAAATATATTTCCAGTGTTTAGGATTATAAAATCCAAGGTAGACAAAAGTTGGTTCCATAATAAAAGCACTAAATAGCGAAAAAACTACAGCTCTTATAATTGGGCTGATATTAAATGTAAACTGCAAGGAAACCATTACTGCGACAGGCAGAAGTGTAAAATCCCACGGGACAAACGCAGGAGAAAATGGAACAACATTATAATAGTAAGACCATAAACCAAATAAGATGCCCATAATATCAAGCCATGAGGAGATGAGAATTACAAAAAAGCCTGCATGTATTAGCCGACTTGTACTTTCTTTTCTTCTAAATTTTAGCCATACAATCCATGGAATAATAGATAAGCATACCCCAAACCACCATCGCCAAGTAAAGTATGTGTATCTGAGCCAAAGACTAATCATCTCAACATTTGCTTGTGAAATTAAGTTGTATGCATCTTCCATCCCTTTAATATGTTCATTATTCATAAGATAATGCCCTCATTGTGATATCGAGGATGTTCTTAGCCATTTCGAACCTGCCTGTAAAGGAGTATAGAATCGCAAGGTTAATGTGGGCATTGTAATTTAAGAACACCTCCCAATTAAATAACAAAAACCCTCTTGCGTATTTTGATAACAGTAGGTGTCCTAAACCAGGGTAGGCCAAAGACCAACAGGCGATTACAAAAGGGTTTCTCAAGTGAAGTTGGGTTGTACCCATGGTGCTTAAATAAGCTATGTAGCGACGGATGGATGATGAAGGTTTTGGCCTATCCAATTTTTAATTCACCTCACATTCTATGAGTAGTATTTCTTGTTGAGGCGAAAATATGTAGTTAGAACACGTCGTGAATTTGCAAGAACTTCACGCAGTCAACAACCTAAATCCAGCTTCCCATTATCCTTAGCAAATTATCCGAAGTTAGGCGTAAAAATACTCAAGCTTGAATGAAAGCTTGAGTATTGGATAGGCAGATAACTTGCCTAACTTTGGATAATTACGATAGCACAAAGCCGTGGGGTTAGTCGCTAAGGGATTGAATCTTTTACTTTTTTTAAGTTCGGATTATTTCTCTCTAAAGGATTTACACCAAAAAGGAATCTGATACTATTTTGAAGGTTTGAACTCCATGACCTCCACTCCCATCCCACCTTTCAAACCTTTACTTTCCTGTGACTACCCCATCAGCTGCAGCTTCAAGTTCCTGCAACAGTCCCTCCAATGAAACTCCACTACTGTTATGGCATCTGAAAACCGGTATCCTCTTTCGTTTTGCTTCTTTTACAGCGGTGTGAATCATTTGATGGGAAACTGTCGATGTGAATAATACTATCCCATCGGGCGTTCCGATCGCCTTACCAAACCTAGCCGGCATCTGTGTATAGACCTTTACATGATGCCCACGTTTGGAGCATATCCCCATATATTCGCTATGCATCCTATCATGACCCCCAACAAGCACGATACTCATTGTATCTCTCCTTTCGCTGGAATTGTCAAATTTAACTTGTCACACGTCCTAGAGGTTATTTAGAACAACCACACTTGCTTTGGGGGCATCCACAGCAGGTGCTTTCGCCTTTTCGCATGCGCACTAGTGTCCGAACGACAATAAAAACTGTCACACCAACAATGACACCGCCTATAAGCCAATTAATCATTTCATCACCCTTTTTCGTTATTTATGACCAACTATTAAATTTTAACTAAGCCCCCAGCCTAACAAATATCCAACTTGATATACCATAACCGATATCAACCAGGCAACGCCGCATTGATAACCTACAGTAAAAAAGGTCCATTTCCACGAATTCAACTCTTTTTTGGCTGTCGATATGGCTGCTACACAAGGAGCATAAAGCAGGGTAAAAACCATCATCGAATAGGCTGCTAAAGGTGTAAAATGAGCCTGTAGGGCAGTACTAAGGGTACCAGTCAATTCTGTACCCCCACTGTTTATGTACAAGATGCCCAAGGTACTTACGACAGCTTCTTTGGCTATTAAACCAGTAAGTAAGGCAGCTCCCGCCTGCCAGTGAATTTCTGTAGTATCCCGTACATAACCAAAGCCATTCAAGGCAAATATCGGCGATATAGCGCTTCCAATGATACCAAAAATACTCCGGGCAGAGTCATCGACTAGGTGCAGTGAAAAATCAAATGATTGAAGAAACCAAATTATTACGGTCATGGCAAAGAGGATCGTACCCACCTTTATAACATAACCTTTAGCCTTTTCCCAAGTGTGTCTAAATACTGCTTTAGCAGTAGGAATACGATATGGGGGAAGTTCCATAACGAAAGGAGCCGCCTCGCCTTTAAATACCGTTTTATTTAAGATAAGGCATGATATCAGAGCTACGATTACCCCTAAGAAATATAAACTGAAAACTATTGTACCTTGACTCTTTGCAAAAAACGCTCCTGCGAAGACAGCATAGACTGGTATTTTTGCGCTACAGGACATGTACGGCATAAGAGTAATGGCTATTCGTCTGCTTTTTTCATCCTCCAAAGTACGTGTAGCCATTATCGCCGGAACTGAACAACCGTAACTCATAAGCAAGGGTACAAAAGCCTTTCCCGAAAGTCCAAGACGTCTGAATAGCCTATCCATAACAAAGGCTACCCTCGCCATATATCCACTATCTTCCAAAGCCGAAAGACACATAAACAATAATACTACCTGCGGCAAAAAAGATAAGACATTTCCCAAACCAGCAAAAATACCATTTATCACAAGACCTTTTATTAAGTCCGATGCTCCAGCCATTTCAAGGAGCTTTGTCATTGCATCCGGTATTGTACCTGTGACTAAATCCTGAAAAGGATCTTTTAACAAAGCCCCGATAGAACCTACCGATATCTGAAAAATAGTGAACATGATAAGGAAAAAGATAGGCATTCCCAAGATGCGATTTGTGACTATGTTGTCAATCTTATCCGATAGAGAAAGGGCGCCTTCATTTCTTCCTTTCTTTACATGCTTTGAGACGATTTCACTTATGAATCTGTAGCGTAAATCTGCAATAACTGTCTCCAGTTCTTCCTCTGATTTCCTTTCCTCTTCAGTTACTATTTTGCTAATAGCAGCTTCTAACGGCTGGTTTAATTTCAGTCCTTCCTTTATTTTATCGTCCTTTTCCAAAAGTTTTACTGCATGATAAACAGTATTGGTATACCCGCCCTTTTTCAAAACGTCACTAATTTTACTTACAGAATCAAATAGTTTAGTGCTTTCCAGGGCAGTTTTATTTATGGTTTCTGGTCTTTTAGCAAGTGTTATCGCTCTTTCCATAAGTTCTTTTATGCCATGACTTTTTGTAGCAGTAATAGGAACTACGGGTACACCCAATCGTTTTTCCAGATTTGCGATGTCAATTTCATCCCCGTGGGCTTTCACTTCGTCCATCATGTTAAGTGCGATTACCGTCGGAATTCCCAACTCTAAAAGCTGGGTTGTCAAATAGAAGTTACGCTCTATATTGCTAGCATCGACTATATTGATGATTACATCCGGTTTTTCTAGTGCCAAATAATCACGAGCAACAACCTCTTCCGATGTATAAGGCGAAAGTGAATATATTCCAGGCAAGTCAATGATAAATACATCGTCCTTGCTTTTTCTATAGTTGCCTTCTCTCCGTTCAACGGTAACACCAGGCCAATTACCTACATGGGCATTGCTGCCTGTCAAGTCATTAAAAAGCGTTGTTTTACCGCAGTTTGGATTGCCTGCTAACGCCAAATGATAGGTCATTCTCTTGCTCCTCATCTCTCACTTGAGTTTGTTACTTTATTACAATGATTTGGTCAGCTTCCGCTTTTCTTAGACTCAGCTCATAGCTACGTAGGTTTACCTGAACAGGGTCTCCGAGAGGTGCAACTTTCCGCATTGTTATCTTGACCCCTGGTGTTACCCCCATATCCATAAGCCTTCTACGGACTGGAGCACTGCCTCCTATACTTTTTACGATGGCACTTTCATTTGGTTTTAACTCTTTCAATGAAACCTCCATTAATTAACCTCCCTTAGTTTTACACGTTGACATTGATACTGATATCCATTCTCAATGTGATCCTTAAAAAAATTGCGGCTTCAATTCACTGTAACTGAATCACATTCCCAAACGACTATTACACCTATTCATACCTGTACAAAAAGCTGATGGGCAGTCCCTCTATTCAAAGCCAATCTCGACCCTTTTACATTAACAATTAAATTACCCTTCCTTTCCGATACAACCGATATGGTTACACCCGGAATTATTCCAAGTGCTTCTAGAAACTTTTTAGTTGAGTCATTAGCCTTACTGGCAATAATTTTTGCTTCTTTGCCTGGCGGTAGCATTGTTAAAAGCATTCTCCTCACTCCTTATCTTAAATTACTGCGATTGATAATCGATATCACTTGTTTATGGAGTAATATTAACATTTTAATTCAAATGAGTCAATGGCTAATTTTACATTCAATTTATGCAGATGAGTGAGTGCCACCAGCAGAGACGAGAAGCGCATAATAGGTTTGGAAGGTAATGATGACTTCCACGATGGTTCTAATTTCGGTGTACCTTATGTTTATCAGGTGAACTATTTGGTGTTCTTCAATAGAAAAGAGGCTCTTTAATGTCTGCCTGGAAGGCTAAGGCTTCAAAGCTCCTCGCGCCCCTCTTGTATTCTGAGTGACGACGGAATCAGGCAGTTTTTACACACCTTATAAAAATCAATGTCGAAACTTTTTAGAGCGCGGGGGATTTCATGACGACTCATCGTTCTATGGCTTGATGGAGTCAAGATAAGAGCTTACATCCTACTAATGCGTCACAGTATAAGAATGATGCGCAGCAATTCCGTTGTCATTCTGAGCAACGCGAAGAATCTATTTGCCCCAGTTTACGGATAAATCATTCCACTGTGGATTTATGCTTTCAATCAAAGCGTTCTTTTTATTTCGTGTCCAACCTTTAATCTGCTTTTCCCTGG
>JARLHV010000057.1 GCA_031292055.1 Desulfosporosinus sp. | reverse complement strand
TATGATATTATTAATAGAAGATCTTGTATTATTACCAGGAATGAACTATCCCTTACGGATAGATCGCCTCAGCGAGGAAGAGTTGGCTTGTTTTCGTGACAAAAATCAAGAAATAGTGGCATTGCCGGTAAAGCGGCATCGTGACCGACATGAGATCAAAGTGGAGGATTTCTACACAACAGGCGTTGCTCTTGAAATTCTAAAGGTGAATCCCAGCGAAAAAGGATATAATATTCAAGCGAAGGTCTTAAACCGAGTAGAAGTAATGGATATTAACATTAGTGAAAACATGATCACCGGAAAAACGGTTCTGGCGCCGGAAATAATCGACCTCAATGAAAATAGTCAAAAGGAAATGATGGGATATATTAAAACGACATCTCATCAAATTGGAGCTAAATTTAGAGAGGCCGAGGGCATTGTAAAAGCAATTGATGAGATAAAAGATCTCAATGTTCTGATCGGTTATATCTCCCAGTTTATCGCTTTTTCTAAGGAAGAAAAATATTCCTTGATGGAAACAGCGTCCTTAAAGGACCGTAGTTTAACATTTATTGATTATTTTTTACATTACAAAGAAGCGATTCAGCTTCAAATTGAAATGACAGAACGCTTTTCCGAAAGAGCAAACAAAAATTATCGTGAAGCAGTCTTGAGAGAACAACTCAAAGCGATTCAGAAAGAACTGAACGAAGACGAACCAGCCTCCGGCAAAAAAAATAAAGAATATAGAACACGCATTGAAAAGGCGAATATGCCCGAAGAGATTAAAATGGCAGCGCTCGACGAGTTAAGCAAACTAGAAAGACAGAATTCTCAGAGTGCAGACTATAGTGTGATCCAAAACTATTTAGATCTTCTTGTGGCACTGCCGTGGGAAATGAAGAAAGAAAAACTCGTTGATATCGGAGAAGCTCGACGTATCTTGGATGAGCAACATTATGGCCTGAAAAAAGTAAAAGACCGTATCATCCAGCATCTTGCGGTCATGCAACTGAAAAAAGATAAACAGGGTTCAATTCTATTACTTGTGGGTCCTCCCGGAACAGGGAAAACAAGCTTGGGTAGGAGCATCGCGGAAGCACTGAGCCGAAAATATACCAGACTCAGTCTGGGAGGTATCCGCGACGAGGCTGAAATCCGTGGGCACCGCAGAACTTATGTAGGCGCAATGCCAGGGCGAATATTGCAAAGCATCAAAAAAGCCGGTGTTATGAATCCGGTTATGGTTTTAGACGAAGTGGATAAATTGATGACAGGTTATAACGGGGATCCGGCAAGTGCGTTGCTGGAGGTGTTGGATCCTGAACAAAACAATACCTTTACAGACCATTATCTGGATTTGCCTTACGATTTGTCCAACGTGTTTTTTATTGCAACCGCAAACTCGCTTGAAAACATTCCAGGCCCTTTGTTGGACCGCATGGAAATCATCCAGCTTTCAAGTTATACAACAAAAGAAAAGTTTCACATTGGTAAAAATTATTTAATTGCGGAAGCACTTGAAGAACATGGTTTAACCGAAGCTGATGTTCAGATCAGTGAGGAAGCTTTACAGAAAATTATTTCAGACTACACCATGGAGGCTGGTGTCAGAGGATTGAAAAAGCAATTAGCCGCTATTGCCAGAAGTGTAGTGGAAAAGATTGTTCTTGGAACGGTTGCAAGGCCTCATGTAGTTGAAGCGGATGCTTTGGATGAGATTCTGGGCAGACATTCGTCAAGGCATGACATGGCTCAGGAAATTAATCCGCCGGGCGTTGTCACCGGATTAGCATGGACTCCAGTCGGTGGCGAAATTCTGTTTATAGAAGCCACGGAAATGCCTGGAAAAGATCAAGTTATCTTAACCGGTCAGCTAGGAGATGTTATGAAGGAATCGGCAAGGATTTCGCTAAGTCTTTTGAAATCCCGGTTGCCCGTGAATGCCATACACTTTAAGGATAAGGACTTACATGTTCATGTACCGTCTGGATCTGTCCCTAAAGATGGACCGTCAGCAGGAATAGCGCTCTTTACTGCATTTGCGTCTTTGATTACAGGTATTGCGGTGGATGCCAAACTCGCCATGACAGGAGAAATCACCCTTAGGGGCGCTGTTCTTCCGATCGGCGGATTAAAAGAAAAATTATTAGCTGCAGATCGTGCCGGTATCACAAAGGTCTTGATTCCCAAAGATAATGTTACAGATCTTAAGGATATCCCGGAAGAAGTCACAAATAAGATTCAAATTGTAGCGGTGGAAACCATTGAAGATGTATTGAAAGAGACCCTGGGAATCGCTTTGCCTAAGCTTGAACAAGTCCTGACAGAACCCGGATTTTTTACAAGGCTGAAAGTTCATGCAACTCCAGCTAATTGTCAATGAACCGAGGTGTGGAAGCTATACAACGTCATAAAAGATTACAGAACTGGCCATAAATAGTGTTAACAGAGATTGATAACAGCCGCTCAATAAACCTCGCTAGCGGCTGTTGTTGATCCGTTTAATGAAGTTTAAAGAAACAAACATGGAGCATAACCGTAAGCATCTCTGATAGATAAATGATAGCTCATAAATGGCATATCAACTACTATAAAAGTGTTACAAGCCCCACGCTTTACCGCCTTAGCGTGGTGAATCCTTCTGTGTTCTAAGGGTTTTGCTGCAACTTAATAAGTTCGTCTAACTTCTGTAATAACACTTTATCAGTTGCTATTTTATGCTTAAAGAACCGTATAGCACTTACTATAAAGTAAACTACTAATAAAGCCAATAAAATGGGAAAAAGTAAAGAAGCTAAGATACCTAAACCAAAACTTGGATCAAATGCTATAGGGTTACCCCCCATACACACAACCTCCTTAAATCATAATTAACATTATTCGTCATCAATGGATAAATAACCTTTTTGTTTTATTTTCATCAAGTTATCAGTAATGCTTCTTGTAAGTAAAATAAAGGAAATATACCGTTGATGACGAATGTTTTCAGAGTGTTGGAGATTTAAACTGATGACATTTAGAAAGATAAAGCGGACGGCTATTAGTCATTAAGAGGACTTTTGTAGGAGATGTTAACGCAATGAAAATGGATTTTGAAAGTTGCTATAATAATTCTCCTTTTATTTTGATGGAGGGAGCTTTGGGTGAGCGTTTAAAAAGAGAAAATGATATTCCTTTTGACGAAGTTATTGCTCTTGCTGGTCATATATACAATGAACAATATAAACAAGCACTCAACGAATTATTTCATCAATACATAAAGATATCTCAGGATTATCATTTGTCGATTATGCTAACAACACCAACTCGCAGGAAAATAAAGAACGTGTTACACAATCTAAATATAATGAGAGTATTATCAATGACAATGTTTCATTCTTACGTGAAATAAAACAGGACCTTCCTTCCAATGTGTATATTGGTGGTCTTATGGGGTGCAAGGGTGATGCTTATAAAGCAACTGATGTTTTGTCTGAAGAAGAAGCATTTGAATTTCATTCGTGGCAATCTTCATTGTTTGCGGAAGCTAAAGCTGACTTTTTATATGCAGGTATTATGCCGGCTTTGTCGGAAGCTATAGGTATGGCAAGTGCAATGGGGAACACAGGTCTACCGTATATTATTAGCTTTATGATAAGAAATGATGGTAAATTAATAGACGGTACAACAATTCATGAAGCTATAAGAACAATTGATAATGTGACAAACCGTAGACCTCTTTGCTATATGACAAATTGTGTTCACCCAAAGGTAGTTGCTAAAGCGTTATCTCAAACTTATAATCAAACGGCTATAGTATAAAAACGGTTTAAGGGGATACAAGCGAATACTTCTCCTCTATCACCAGAAGAACTTGACAATCGTTATGATTTGAAAACTTCAGATGCCGATGATTTGTCAAACGATATGTTAGAACTTTATAAAGACTTTAAGTTTAAAATTTTTGGGGGTTGCTGTGGTACAGATGATACCCACATGAATGAAATTGCTAAAAAGTTAAATCAAATCGTTCATAATCTATAGCATTGGAACGGGTTTGTAGAAAGATGCGATGGTTAATTTTTTAATGTGGGAGGTAATGAGAATGATTATATTAGATGAGGAGTTAATTCGAAGCATCCGAGAAATTGGTCGAAATTATGCCGTAGAACAGATCGTTCTCTTTGGGTCACGAGCCAGAGGTGATCATAAGCCTGTAAGCGATATTGATCTGGCGGTTTTTCTTTTGCCGAAGTCTAATTGCATAGGGCGATTAGCCAGTGATATAGAAGATCTTAATACGCTTCTTAAAATAGATACCATATTTATTAATGAAAACATTGACCCTAAATTATTGGAAAATATTAAAAAGGAAGGTGTACTTCTTTATGAGCGAACCAAACATAAAAGTAAATAATTTCAAGAATGCACTTTCCAGACTGAAAGAAGGGATCGCCAAATACAATGGAACCGATGATCTATTAAGAGATGGGGTAATCCAGCGTTTTGAGTTTACCTTTGAGCTTGCCTGGAAAACTTTAAAGGCAGTCTTTGAAGATGAGGGATTAATAGGCTTAAATTCTCCTAAGACGGTATTGCGAGAGGCCTTTGCAGCTGAGCTCATTAAAGAGGATGAATTATGGCTCGCCATGCTGAATGACAGAAATTCTACTGCACACATCTACAATGAACCTCTAGCCATTGAGATATGCCAAAACATACAAGAAAAATATGTTCTTGCGCTTGAGAACTTGCTTGAGAAAATTGAAAAGAGGCTAAGCGATTAAGCGTATATAGCTTATTTGTTAAACCGGTACGGCTTTTTATAAGCTCCCTGGATACTGCTTTGATATAAAGAGTTTGGCACTCAATTTACTGAATTATATTCAGAGTTTAATTTAAGACAGAATACATAAATAAGGAGGTGCTGATATGGGTCAGCCCAATAAGTTGGTAGTTGTTTGGACTAACGGGGATAGAGAAGTTGCTATCCGTATGGCATTCATGTATACCCTTAATTCAAAGCTTAAGGAATGGTGGGATGAGGTATCACTCATCGTTTGGGGGCCATCGGCCAAACTTCTAACGGAAGATAAATTATTGCAGGAATACATGGAAAAAGTCAAAAATGCAGGTGTGGAACTGTTAGCTTGCAAAGCATGTGCAGATAGTTATGGTGTTTCTGAAGTTTTAGAGAATATGGGAATAAACGTGCAATATACGGGCCAAGTGCTAACGGATTTTTTGAAAGACGAAAATACGCGAGTAATAACGGTTTGACCTTCTTCTGAAAAATTCACCTTTTTTCTATTGCCCCCAGTTGCCAGGTGTCTTGAGCCAACAATTTAAATCCCCTTGGCATGGCTCCAGAGACCCTCATGACCGTCAGCCGGGAACTTATGCCTCGTGAACAGCTAATACAAGGAACCAATCAATTCTTTCACTAGATGTTGGATGCTGTAAATGGGGAATAGTGGTTTTTCAGGCTAAATAGTGTACGCAGTTAAGGTATAGTTCAGAAGGGGGTATAAGTGAAATGCATACTAACCACTGACTTATATAAGAGGAGTGAAGAGAGAATGAGAAGAATCTTCTTTATAATGTGTGGAGTTTTATTATTAATACTATCAATATCAGGCTGTGGGCATTCTGCCATTGCTAATAAGATCATGCACAATGACAATAATGGCAGTATTGCTCAAAACCAAAAGCCTTTCAGTTCTGTTCAAGCTGGGGGTTCGAAGACTGGCGATCAACCAGGAGACAACTCAAACAATGGTAGTCTTCTCCCTATACAGGTTCAAGACTTGACTCGCGTCACAGCCATTGCAGCAGGGAATGGAGATCAGAACGGGAACCTCGGTAACTCAACCGCCTATGCACTGAAATCAGACGGTAGTGTCTGGGCATGGGGTAATAACGCATTTGGCCAGTTGGGAAACAATTCAACCGTCAACAGCAGCTTACCTGTTCAGGTATCTGGTCTTACTGGTATCACTGCCATTGCGGCAGGGTATGAAGCAGGGTATGCAGTTAAATCAAACGACACAGTTTGGGCTTGGGGAAAGAACGAATCTGGACAGCTTGGAGATAATTCTACTTTAAACAGTAATATACCAGTTCTGGTGTCAGGGCTTACAGGTGTTACAACCATTGCCGGTGGGTATGGAGTAGCCTATGCGCTGAAGTCGGATGGCTCAGTTTGGGCTTGGGGAGACAATAAATACGGCCAACTGGGGAAAGATTCCGGTGCCGGTAGCCTTGTCCCCGCCCAAATTAGTGGTCTTAACAACGTTATCATCATCGCAACTGCAGGGCGTACCACTTACGCCTTAGTATCGGACGGCACCGTCTGGACGTGGGGAGAGCGTCCGACCAATCAGACATGGTATGGGCCAACAAATAGTCATGTCCCAAGGCAAATACCGGGATTGACTGGAATCACGACGATTGTGGCCGGAGGTAGCAGCGGCTATGCTCTTAAAAATGATGGCACTGTCTGGGCCTGGGGGTGGGGTGGAGAAGGCGAACTGGGCGGTTCAGCTAATATCCAGAAGCCACCGGTTCAGATACAAGGGTTGAGTGGAATTGCAGCCATTGCAGCTCGTAGTGAAGGTGGCTATGCCTTCAAGCATGACGGTACTGTATGGGCGTGGGGTGGGCTTTTTGGCGGTAACCTGGGGAACAACTCGACTAACGGAAGTGCTGTGCCTATACAGATTTTTGAATTAACGAATGTCAGGAATATAGCATCTTCGGACTATGACAGCTATGCCTTAAAGACGGACGGAACCGTATGGGCATGGGGTGGAAATCCATCAGGTCAATTAGGAAATGTTGTCCAGAGTAATGCCGTAAACGTAGTAGAGAATAATCTAGAAGCAAAAAAAAACAACGATTAGATTAAGAAAGCTTGGATGAAATTGGTGGCTTTAAATGGAGTAAGAAGTAGTCGTAACACTAACCCTTATCGCCCCCATAGCCACCTGGCCGTTCTTGATACCCAACGGTTGATTCGATATATATTTCCTTGGCACATATAAAATCTTTGAAGAAATAACCGCCACCTATCAAATAGCACTTACGTGGAGTAAATGTGAAAAATCAGCAAAAGAAATGAAGAAATGCAGTGTTTGAAATCGAGGCTAAATATATTATCCTTTGCAAAATGCACTTGTGGTATAATAAAAAGGCTAGAACCGATATAAGGCGGTGAACTTATGAATGAGAATCAGGTGGGTGTAATACTTGAAGAAGTTCGGGATATGTTCAAAACCCTGGCTGAGGGACAGCGGGTTATTGAAAATAGGTTGGGCAAAGTAGAAGAAGGACAGAAAGTACTAGAAAATGGACAGAAGGTACTAGAAAATGGACAGAAGGTACTAGAAAATGGACAGAAATTATTAGAATCTGATATGAAGAAAGTAAAATCAGATTTACAAATAATTAAGTCATTCGTTATTGCTGCTGATAATAGTTTTAACGACTTTGAGAGCAGAATTAAGGCTTTAGAGAAAAAAACCGCAAATCTATAAATATAAGACAAAGCACCCGCAATTCGCAGGTACTTTTTAGTAGGCTGTTCGCAATAGGTTTTTAAAGGTACCACTACAGAAGAAATGATGAGAAGTGTTTCCTAACCAAGTTGTCCAAGCGAAGCTATCCTAATCATTCGGCTCTCATCGGAAAACGGTGGGGGCCTTTTCTACGGAATTTCTGATATAACTAAAGAGGAAAAAAGAGGCGCATTGTGTTATTACTGGAGTTGCATAATGAATCGCATTTTAATTGTAGAGGATGGAACAAAAAATGAGTGAGTTTTCGATTAAAGACGGGCTAGAGGGTTTGAATTCAAATGAACTCATAAAGTTAATCATGAAACTCATACAAAGAGAAGGACAGGCAAGATTGCATGTGCTGGAATGGCTTGAACAAAATTGCGATACAAATAAGAAAGCTTCAAATTCAAACAAGAAAAGTAAACCTCTCAAAATTCATGATGAACTGTTATTCGAATATTGGAACAATGCTCAGAGCATAATTTCTGAATTTAATTGCTACGGAGGAGGACCTGAGGAGGAAGAAGAGGAGGTTTATGAATGGTTAGAGAAGATTTCTGACTTGATAAAGGAAGATAAGATTACAACTGAAGCAAAGCACCTATTCATGGAGGAAGCTTTTGTTGAATATGATGCAGGTAATTCCGGTTTTGACGACGGTCTGATGGATCTGTTTTTTGAATTGTGCAAAGAAAAAGATGAATGGGAATTTCTTGTGCAAAAGCTTAATAGTAGGAACTCCGATTGGAGAAAGACGCTTGTCATGCGGATTTACAGGGATCAGCTAAAGGATGATTCCAGATACTTGGAGGAGAGACTTAAAAGCCTTCAATATGGAATGGATTATTGGGATTTAGCTCAATATTATATCGGCAAACGAAATACGAAATTGGCGGTTGAAATAGCACAAAAGGGCATCGAGCAGGGAGAAGGAAGACTAACCGAGCTTTATGATTATCTAATTGACCATTATTCGAAGCTACAGGATAAGGACCGTCTCGAATCGATTGCTGAAATTGCAATGCAAAGAAAAAATAATGAAAGCTATGTTTTGGAAAGACTATTTACATTTTATAAAAATAGTGACTATGAAAGGGCGAAAGAGAAGCTGATTCTAGTATATAAAACGACCCATCACAAAAGGTATTTTGAAGAATATAAAAGAATGAAAAATTATCTATCTGAATCTGATTGGGAAAAAATAGAACCAGAAATTGTTAATGAGGCCCAAAACAATAACCTGTATGACTATTTAAGTATTTGTCTTCAAAAGGGAATGAAGGACATTGTTATTAAAACTATAATATCTCCGCCAGTAAACCAATGGGGATATGCCAGTTTTTCTGATTTCGACATATTCGCACAGAAACTTGAAAAAGAATATCCAAAAGAAATTCTGGAGTACTACTACAAAAAAGCATATCGTAGAATTCCAAATGGAGATAGAAAAACATACAAAGAAGCTGTAAAATATCTTGGGAAAGTTAAAGCGATTTATTTAAAGCATTTAAAGGACAAGGATGGTTGGACACATATGCTCAGTAAACTGCTTATGGAGTTTAAGAAAAGACCGGCATTTATTGATGAGGTTAGGAAGAGTAAGTTATAAGTGAATGTGTTCGAATAGGCAAACCTTGAAATCTTAAAACTGTCCAATAAAGATCTCAGCTGAAATGGAAATATCTTATGAATATTATATAAAAATCAGTCACTGGCAGGATACAAGCACTAGACCAATTAAGAAACCTAGTATCCAAAAAGAGTTGCAAGAGCGCTGTGAGGGATAGTGAAGCGGCGCCATTGAAATTGGCCGTCGCCTGAAGGAGGCTAAGGATTTGCTTCCCTATGGAGAATGGGGCAAGTGGTTAAAGGAATCGGTCAGTTACTCTCAGCGAACGGCCGATAGGTTAATGCAGGTCTGTGAAGAGTACGGGACCAAACTGCTTGCTTCCCCCGACAATAATAGCTTGTCAGATTCGTCACCGGTGACGAATCTGACCTATACCCAGGCACTCATCCTCCTGGGGATCCCGGAAGAGGAGCGGGAGGAGTTTATTGCGGAGCACGATATCGAGAGCATGACCAGAGTGGAATTGCAACAAGCTGTCAAGGACAGAGATCAGGCTATTCAGGAGAAAAAAGACCTCCAACATGACCTGATCTTGAAAAGCAGCGAACTTGCCCAATTAACCACTCAGACCCAAAGCTTGGAGCAACAAGTGAAAGACTACAAGTCGAAATACTCCGCCGAGCAGGAAAAAGTCACCTTAAAGCAAAGGGAGCCGGAGGCGGTCAAAGAAGAGGTCCCGTCCGCCAGGAAAATTGCCGAACTGGAGAAAGAGATCATTCAGAATTTTGGACAGTGGTTTTGGCATGGAATCATTGAACCAATTCCGCATAATAGAGCTGTCTTCTTTGTATCTAAAGGTATAATCTACGTACTCAGAGAAGTTAATGATAAGATCATCAATATTTTGAGCATATTCAATTGTATCAAACGAAAATTCGTCTTTTATCTGGAGGATATCGTCTAATGATAAATCAATGTGGCTTTTGTCTTTCTTAACATTGAAGCCAATGTTGAAGTTTTGAATGAGGACAATATTGTCCCAAATTTCCTTATAAGGTATCATAGCCATTCTTCCCTTAATCAAGGTATTTAATAATATTTTACTTGTTTATGGGATGATAGGGAAGAGGCCGCAAATTAATTAGAAAAATATATTCTATGAGTCAATGACAAAAAAACTTTATAGGTCAATGAAATGATTGAACAACTTCTTAGGCCGTAGATAACTCCGGGGGGAATGAACGAACTTAGAGATCATGCCCAGAATTCCTTATGATAAATAGAAGTATGGTTCATGCGTATCAGAATGTGACAAAGAACCGTCCCTTGACACGTCCTTGACACGTCTGGGGTTCAATTAAAGCTTTCTTCTGGAAATTCGTGCCTATGGGAAAAAGTAGACTATGGTTCTTAAAGGCCCGTCAGGGTGTTTTTTCCTTATTCCTAATTGGGTTGATCTCATTTTTGGTTGTGGAAGGAGCAATTGTTATTAATTCCCAACCTGACCCGGTTGTCGAGGTTGATTATCTAATTATTTTGGGGGCAGGCCTGAATGGGGAACAACTTTCCTCGTCACTTTGGGAGAGAATGCAAACGGGTTTGGACTATCTGGAAAGACATCCCCTGGTAAAAGTCGTCCTTTCAGGGGGACAAGGTCCTGGAGAAGACATTTCTGAAGCGGAAGGAATGAGGCGTTTCTTAGTGAATCAAGGGATTACAAACGAGCGCATCATTAAAGAGGATCGATCTACGAGCATAATGGAGAACTTCCGCTTTAGTAAAGAAATATTAGTCAGGCAACCGGGCTTTCAAAACTCAGAGAGGGTTGCGGTAATTACGAATGACTTTCATCTCTTCCGCTCAAAAATCCTTGCTCGGCGTAATGGGTTGATTCCGGT
>JARLHV010000056.1 GCA_031292055.1 Desulfosporosinus sp. | reverse complement strand
TACCTTGATTTTCATACTATAAAAATTATAATCCCGCTGCAGAAACTCCTTGTTATGCTATTAATATCACATTTTATTGTCATCCTGAGCGAAGCGAAGGATCTTTTGTCCCTAGATCCTTCGCTCTCGCTCAGGATGACATAAAAATAATTGCAGTGACTTGATATTTTATAACGTTTTTAGACTTGTCGAACAGCGGAATCATTTCTTTGCATTCTGGAACAAATTTAATAGAAAGTAAACAAGGCTAAACATAGTATGATCAAACCTCAAAAGTCCTTATTGTACCGAGGATTTGAGAACTTTTACATATAAATAAAGATGGGTATTATCCCTTTGTGATTTAAGAGATACCTAAAATCCCGCATTTTTTTATACCTACAAGGAGAAACACTGTAAATACGGGAAAAAATAAGTGACTATTCAGAGCCTTGGGGAATTCTGAACGGGGAACCACAGATTACACAGATTAAGAACGATTAGTATTAATGTAGGTATAATTTTTCACGGGAATCAAGGGAGATAGTACTTTATTTTTTGTGAAACTTTTTAATATTTGAATAGTCTATAATTGTGAAAGAGGTTTACCGGTAACCTGTGAAAGGAAAGATTCAGGTTGGATGTTGAATTTTCTGCTTTATATAAGAAATACAAAAACACCATATTCTCTTATATATTTTATCTTGCCAGAGATAGGCTGGCAGCTGAGGAAATATGCCAGGATGTTTTCTTAAAGGAAAAAGCTATTACAATCTTCAAAAATTGTAATAGCTTTACTAATTAACAAGCTACCTGATCATATTGACTTACATATATAGTGAGAATGTTTCAGGTTCAGCAGTAAAAGAGGCAATAGTAGCTGTTCCTTTAGTAAAGTATAGAACTGCAAAAATTCCATCATCAATATTATACATAGACTTTAAAGATGGAAGAGTCTCAAGGGCAAGTTCCTTTACTTTACGTCTGTCATCATTGGCAACTTCTCCAGTGATACGAATCCATTGTCCTTTTTTATTCATACCAGAGATTTCGACCTTGGGGTTTTCTAACATTTGCTTAAAACATTTTTTTGTACTGTTTGTGGCAATGTATAACTTTCCTTCATATTCAAAAACAGCGCCAAATGGTCTAACTCTTGGTTGGTTTCCTTCAACAGTTGCTAAGTAAAAAGCACCACTTTCTTTTAAGAATTCTAAGGCTTTTTTCATAATTGCTGATCCTCCTTTACATTATATGTTAATATTAACCACTTAATAATAATATCATGTACGTATATATAAACAAGTACGATCTTTATGTGGCGTAAGTATCTAATTGAATACTACATAAAGAGACATTCGTGGAACTGATCATAGCCAGCCAAGTTTTCTTTAAGTTCAGTGTATCATTGGTGAACTTTGAAAATATTGTTGACAGGATTGTTTACACGTGTAATAATAATTACAAGCGTAAACATACAGTCTAAGGAGGAAACTATATGTCTGAGATACCGAAGATATCAGAGGCGGAGTGGGAAGTGATGAAAATAGTATGGTCAAGGACTTCTCCCTGTACCGCAAACGAAATTGTAAATGCCCTAGAGGGTATTGCAGATTGGAAACCTAACACTGTGAAGTCGTTGATCACAAGGTTAGTCAAGAAGCAGGCATTGGGGTACATGGAAGAGCGCAGGAATTATCGTTATTATCCCTTGGTCAGTCAGGATGAGTGTATTAGATCGGAAACAAAATCTTTTGCTAAACGAATTTTTGGCGGGGCACTTAAGCCTATGCTGGTTACTTTTCTTCAGGAGGAAAAATTATCTGAGGATGAAATTGAAGAACTCAAACGTATCCTTGAGGAAAGGAAGGGGTGACAGTGCCGTCTGCACATTTGGATTATCTGCATTTTTTTGATTGGGTTTGGCATACTTCGGCTAGTGTGAGTGTCTTAATCATTTTCTTGTTGGTAGTGAAGTTTGTTCTGAAGAGTAAAATCAATGCACGACTACATTACCTATTATGGTCATTTGTGATTGTGAGCCTGCTGTTGCCATGGACACCGCAAAGTTCCTTTAGCCTTTACAATTTTACCAATTTAGATACGCTGAAAACCCCCTTTTTCAATGTAGGTACGAAACCATCTTCACGTTCTGCTTCAATAGGCGCAGGGCTTGCCGATAAAGAGACGGATAATCGCTTCAATGAAATTGTGGCTCAAATCCCATCGAAACCTAGTACTAATGAATCACTAAATTCAATAATCACATCCCTGTTTACAGATAGAATGTTGTTTTATATTTGGTTTATGGGCATTGCTATTTTTATTGCCGTTACCACATTAGTCAATAGTAGCTTTATACAGAGAATAAAAGGCCAATCTGTGCTTGATCTAAAGCTGCTTACGGCTTTGACAGAGGCTAAGAACAAACTAAATATCAAAGATGAGGTTCCTTTAATTCAAACGATGGTAATAACAAGCCCATCTCTACACGGCCTATTTCATCCCGAAATTTTAATACCAGTTGGCATTTTGGAGGAATTTAACCCGGAACAGCTTAATCACGTTTTTGTGCATGAGTTATTACACCTCAAGCGTAAAGACGTATGGGTCAACTGGTTGATACAAGGATTACTTATTTTACATTGGTTTAATCCCCTCCTGTGGTATGCCTTATTTTTATTTGCTACCTTTTTGGCACTCTTCCACATGTTTGATAAAGAGGACTTGACATAAAGAAGATAATATCTTAAAATTGTACCAAGCGGTCAGTATAGAAATGAGGCATTTATGACTAATAAACGTCAACAAATCATAGAGGTCACGGCAGGACTCATGGAATCTAATGGTTATGAAAATACGAAACTTAGCGATATCTTAGAGGCAAGCGGAGCTGGCAAGGGGCAATTTTATTATTACTTTAGTTCCAAGCGAGATCTGGGCCTTGCCGTAATTGATTATTTTTTCACGTCCTTCAACGGAGAGATACTGAGTGGCATTCTTAGTTCCAATGAAGACCCGGAAACGAGGCTTAATGAAATGTTGGAATGGATCGTATCGTTTCACCAGTCCAAGCAGGCGAAATGTGGCTGCGTTTTTGGCAATCTTGCTTTGGAGATGAGCGAACACGATGAGGGATTTCGTGAAAAAGTCAACGAGGTTTTTAAAATTTGGGCGGAAAAACTACAATCCGTTTTGGCAGAAATGCTTGAAACCTCCGGTAGTGTCGATTCGGCTGAAGTAGAACAGCTCGCCCAGAGTATTGTCGCCATGATTGAGGGCGGCATCCTGCTAATGAAAAACAATCAAGACATTCGCATTTTGAAAGACATGACCAAATGGATACGGTATTTGGTAGGTAGTTATGTAGCATCGCATTCCATACCATAAAATTAAAATTTAGTTTATGAAAGGGGCGGCAAGAATGATTTTAGGAATCAGTGCAAGTGGCAGGAAAGACGGAGTGACGGGTGAAGCTGTTAAGGCAATTTTGGAGGCAACAGGGCTCCCTTACGAATACGTATCCCTGGCGGGAAAAAAAGTTGGTGGTTGTATAGGTTGCACGCTCTGTGCGTCTGACAACACCTGCAAAGTGCGTGATGACTGGAATGAAATCGGAGAAAAGATGAGGACCGCGGATGCGATTGTTTTCGGAGCGCCTAATTATTTTGGACGGATGAACGCGCTGGGACATGCCTGCTGGGAGAGAGCTTTCAGCTTTAGACACAGGGAAATTTTTAATTTGGCTGGAAAGCTTGGGGTGATTGTCAGCACGGACTACGAGGGAAATAATTTTGTAAAGCCGGAGATTGAGGATTTTATGCTACGGAACAAGATGGCGGTTGTGGAAGCTTTGCAGATCAACGGCTATTCCCAGTGCTATACCTGTGGCTACGGTCAAAGCTGCGGTGTGGGTAACGTCGTCAGACAACATGGCTTCCTTGAGGAGATCAAGCCGGAACTATTTCCAGCGCATTTCAAGGATCAACCAGAAGCTGTCTTTCATGCCGGAAGAATCGGAAAGATTCTGGGGTCCATGTTAAAAAACCGTGAGTGAAGTGGGAGAGTGAAGTGGGAGAGTGAAGTGGGAGAAGGAGTGGGAGAAGGGACGGTTCTTGCTTGCACCCTTGCTTGCATGAGGATGTATTTAAAGATATAATTTACTTGATGTACTCATTCAAGGGGGGCTGCAAATGCCAAGGGTGCAAAGGGTTAAAGGCGAATTTTCCACATATCATGTTATGCAGCGGGGAAATGAGAAAAAGGAAATTTTTAGAGGCGATGAGGACAAGGCTAAGTTTTTAGAGACACTTGCGAAGGCTAGAGAAAAGTATAACTTCCTACTTTATGCTTATTGTCTGATGGATAATCATATCCACCTCCTTGTGAACGATAATGGCAACGACATTTCAAAATTGATGAAGAGCATAAATGTCAGTTATGTCTCATACTTTAATCGCGCTTATCAGAGAAGTGGGCACCTTTTCCAGGACCGGTTCAAGAGTGAACTGGTAAAAGATGACCGCTATTTGTTAGAGGTTAGTCGGTATATTCACAATAACCCAGTTAAGGCCAAGATGGTAGAAAAACCAGATGAGTTTATATGGAGCAGTTATAATATATACTCTGGAAAGGCCAACGATACATTAGGTCTATTAGATACAAGTATGATTTTAAACTACTTTTCGAATAGTAAACTGAAGTCCGTAGCTGAATACGAGAAGTTTGTAGACAAATATCAAGAGTTCGAAGATTACATACTTGATATAGAAGAACAGCAAGAGCTTGGTCGAGAACATTTTGATTACATAAACGGAATTACAATGGCCAAAGTACGCATAGAACAAATATTAGTTGAAGAGCAAATGACTATAGAAGAATTATTGAAAAATAGGTCTCAACGCAATGAGATAATTCGAATCCTTCGGAGAAATTCTTCTCTGAGCCTCAAAGAACTCGGAGAACTATTTGGTGGGATAAGTGCATCACAAGTAAGTCGGATCGTAGTTAGCTGAAAAGGGAGTGCAAGGGGGGACGGTTCTTTTTTTCATGAGGGAAATGAGGTGCAAAGGAATGGATACGTTATGGGAAAAATACAAAGTCGCGGTTGTAGCTTTTCTCGAGATTGAGTTGGCCTACTGGTTTGGATCGCGTGCAATGGGAAAAGGAACGCCTCTAAGTGATTGAGATTTTGCAGTTAAATATAATAAACATAACCTGGAAAGAACAGTTACATATTCGTGCCACTATTACTGATAGTCTGGAGACGGATGTGTATTTGCGTTAATGAACGCAAACACGTAGGTCGTACAGCCTCGTATAGGCCCAGCCAGAGGACGCTTCTTTGCTTAGAGACACGTAGTGTAGAATTGTATGCAAACAAGAGCAAACAAGAGAGCAAAAAGAACCGTCCCCGTTTGCGTACAGCAAAAAAGAGGTGAGAAGTAATGGATAATTTAATGGAAAAATGCAAAGCAGCGGTTGCAGCCTTTCCTGAGATTGAGTTGGCTTACTGGTTCGGATCACGCGCTAAGGGAAAAGGAACCCCTCTAAGTGATTGGGATTTTGCAGTTAAATATAATAAAGATATGACCTGGAAAGAACAATTAAATATTCGTTCCACCATTGCCGATTGTCTGGAAACGGAGGCCATCGATTTAGTGGATTGGGATCAGGCACCCCTCCCTTTGCGTTACGCTGTCGTACAAGAAGGTGTCTTACTGGCTAGTCGTAATGAGAGCTTAAGGGTGGATTTAGAAACCCAAACCCGGTCTCGATATTGGGATTTTGAACCTTGTTTACGAGAGTATCAAGAAGCATTTTTTCGGCGCGTTGCAGAAAGGGGATTATAAGTTGGTTAATCGTACCAAAGTCGAGAGGCAATTAGAGCTTATCAAAGAGTATTTGGATTTCTTACAAGAAATTCAATTGCTCCCTGAAGAAGAGTTCACTGCGTCCAGAAGAGATTTCCATAGTGCTGAACGTTGCTTGCAGTTAGCCATTGAGTGCTTAATTAACATTGGAAACCACATCATTTCCGACCAAGGCTGGCGAGCTCCCCAAGATTATGCGGATATTTTTATGGTACTCTCGGAAAATAATATCTTATCAACGGAGGATGTTCTGACACTAAAACAAATGGTGCAGTTTCGTAACCGACTCGTCCATGTTTATTGGGATATTGAACCCAAAGTATTGTGGCAGATCATTAAGGAAGAGTTAGGAGATATTAAACAGTGCGCACAAAATTTGGCTGGATATACGCAAAATCACTAAAATCTGCCTTTTATTCATCGGCTTGGTTACGACGAGGAAGGAAAGTGTATTGGCGTCTATAAATGCAAACAACGCCGCAGGATAACCAAGTCGTAATCTATCCCCGCAGCGCAATCGGGCTGAGATACTGACGACATAATGAGGGGGTGTCTCATATGACTGAGGTTCAGAACATCCGTGAGCGGTCTGAACAAGAGGAAGAGCGACTTTCGCCTTATGCTGCCAAAAGCAAGGAGGCCAAGCGGGAGCGCTGGGAAGAAGAATGCCCAATCCGTACAAAATTCCAACGGGATCGTGATCGGATCTTGCACAGCAAGCCGTTTCGCCGCCTTAAACATAAAACGCAGGTTTATATCGCTCCTTCAGGAGATCATTACCGGACCCGTATGACCCATAGCTTGGAAGTATCTCAAATATGTCGAACCATTGCTCGGGGTTTACAGTTGAATGAAGATCTTATCGAAGCGATCGCTTTAGGGCATGATGTGGGACACACTCCCTTCGGACATGTCGGAGAGGAGGCTCTACGGCGAATCATTACTCACTTTGAGCATAATGAACAGTCGATCCGTATTTTGAAGGTTCTGGCTCGTGACGGTCAGGGCTTAAATCTCACCGCGCCTGTTCTCGATGGAATTTTACATCACACTGGAGACGGTGTACCTCAAACCCTTGAGGGGCAGATTGTGAAAACTGGAGATCGCATTGCATATCTTTGTCATGATTATGATGATGCCTTGCGAGCGGGTTTGCTTCTCCAAGGTGAGTTGCCTGAGTTTGTTAGACGGACGCTCGGTGAGAAACCGAGCGAGATGATTGCCACAATGGTGGTGGACATGATTGAAGCCTCTAGTGGACAAAACTATATTGAGCAGACAGTCGAGGTAAGTGGTGCAATGCATGAATTTCGGCAATTTATGTTTGATAAGGTATATAATAGCTCAACTTTACGCGAAGAACGGCGCAAAGGGCAATACATTATTCAGGCCCTTTTTGAATATTATAGACAGGATACTTCCAAACTGCCCAAGGATTTTTTAGACTGGGCTAACGGAGATGAAATTCAAGCGGTTGTTGACTATATATCTGGGCTGACAGATAATTATGCGATTGATCTATTTCAAAGATTGTTTGTTCCTCGATGAACATGGGTGGCGAAGCAGACGTCAAAAGTGGTTGAGAACTAAGCTCTCAACCACTTTTGTAATATTGCGCAAGAAGTATAAGTTATAAGTTACAGAAGTAAACTAAGGTAAGGAAACCCGAGAGGTTTAGGAACTGAGAGGGGTCAAGTGTTGGCTGCGTCGGGACTTAAATGCAACACTAACATTCTCGAATCGACTTAGCTGGTCTTAATAATTAAGCTGTCATTGCGCTTAAGAGGTACACTAGTGTCTAAGTTACCAAGAATCCCATCCAGTTTTTTTCCATCCAAGAGAAATTGCACACTTTGAACATTAGGAAGGGTTGTTAACGTGTCGACGATACTGTACATAGTCATTTCTTCACCAGCGGAACCACCGCCAAAGTTCTTTTGAAACTCTGGGGAGAGATCAATTGTTGCCACGCCGTCTTTGACGGACGCGCTTTTAAGGATTGTTCCTTTAGGAAGGGGCTTTATCATTCCGGAAGGGGGTGTGGCTAAGGCTATAAACATCTCTTTAATAATCTCCTGATCAGCTATTACAACCGTTCGGTCTATGGGAATTAATCCATTGCCATTTGAATCTGGAAAATAGAGGGTTAACTTTACAGAGTGGGGAGTAGTATCAGAGAGACTATTCCCTGAGGAGGGAGCAGGGGTAGTTGCAGGGTCTACCGTTGTAGTGCTATCGGGTGATTGGACAGCTTGTGTTTTGGCAGAATTACAGCCAGTCAAAAAGGTTCCGGCAAGTAAAAGAGAAACAATTGCTAGAACGAGCGTTTTAAATGTACGTCTAAACATAAAGCATTCACCTTTCTCATAATTGTAGTTCGAATATTTAAGAGTGATTGAGTTCTAAGAAAGTTCAACGAGATTTCAGATGATAGAGATTATTTTGAGCGAATCTTTTATAATAGTAACATGTTTTTTTAGTAGAGGAAAGGGCTCCTGGAGGGATTCTTTTGCCTGGAGAATGAGTGAAGTAAATTTTCAGTAAATAATTGTCGAAGAAAGCAGGTATTGCTATCGAATAAGGAGAATAATTTATATTCTAAAAGAGTATTTAACCCCTTCTAAAAACTGATTTATTGAATAAGCGGTTTAAAAAGAGGATTTTATGAATTTTCGGCGAAGAATTGTATAAGCCAAGGGTTGACAAACTAAATTAATTGTGGCAGAGAATCGAAAGGCGAAAGAATGTGGACAATAGAATTATACATGAAGATTTTATTCCGGAAGAGGTTATCGAGGAAGTGCGTTTGCGCACGGATATCGTTGAGGTAATATCTGACTATGTCAGCTTGCAGCGCAAGGGGAAGAATTATTGGGGACTTTGTCCTTTCCATTCGGAAAACACACCCAGCTTTACTGTAACGCCTGAGAAACAAATGTTTTACTGTTTTGGTTGCAATGTGGGAGGTAATATCTTTTCTTTTGTCATGAAGAAGGAAAATTGGTCTTTTGTGGAAAGCGTTAAGAATTTGGCGGACAGATATGGAGTGTCACTTCCTGAGAAGGAACTGTCTCCACGCGAAAAGGAAGAAAACCGCCTGCGACGACGTTTTGAAGAGATTCACGAATGGGCTGCAAATTACTTTCATGACCTCCTGCTGAGGTTACCCGAAGGAGAACCAGGACGTCTCTACTTTGCTAAACGTGGGGTCGATCTTGAGACCATGAAAAGCTTTCGTTTAGGTTATGCTCCGGAACGCTGGGATGGATTATTAGTTTACATGCAGGAACGAGGGGTTCAGCCGCATGAATTAGCAGAAGCAGGACTAGCCATTGAAAAGGAAAGGCAGAGTAAAGATAGACAACAATACTATGATCGTTTCCGTAATCGCGTCCTCTTTAGTATACTCGATCGCCACAACCACCCGATTGCCTTTGGTGGCCGGGCGTTGGATGATTCAATCCCTAAGTATTTGAATTCTCCCGAGACTCCGTTCTTTAATAAGGGGCATCATCTCTATGGGATGCATCGTGCGCATCAAGGAATCCGTGAAGCAGGTTTTGCCATAATGGTTGAAGGTTATATGGATGTCATTGCGCTCCAAAACGCTGGCTTTCCGAATACCGTAGCCTCCTTGGGGACAGCTTTAACTCGGGATCAGGTAAAACTTCTGAGACGATATACACAGCGTGTCGTCCTCCTCTATGATTCTGATGAAGCGGGAATTCATGCGGCAGTGCGAGGGGGAGAAATTCTTCGTGAGGTAGGGACTCGCGTGGATGTTTTAACCTTAACTGGAGCAAAGGACCCGGATGAATTTCTGAAAAGTTACGGTGTAGAGGAGTTTAACAAGGCTTTAAGAGGAGCTTTAACCTATATTGAATTTAAATACCGAACATTGGTCCGCGAAACCCCTCCCCAGAATATTCATGAAAAGGCGGAACTAGTTATTAAGCTCGCTCCTGATATTTTGAAAGTGATCAGTCCAGTTGAACGGGAGGGGCATGAGAGGTTTCTAAGTTCGGAACTTGGACTTACCTTAGAGGCAGTGCAACGAGAGATTGCGAGTCAGGAACAGAAAAAACCTAAAAAAGAGCGAGTACAGGAATATTCTCCACAAAAACAGGTTAATTCTGTTAAAAACAGAGATAATATTATTGATACCATTATATGTAAAGATAATACTGTACACCCTCAGCCGACAGTCTATTTAGGGGTTTATCGAGCCGAGCGTACGCTTTTGCGCATGCTTTTAGAAGATATTTCACATTTACCCAGAATTAAGGCAAAGCTGGGTGGATCCTTTTGGAAAGTACTGCCCCATCAACAAATTTTCAATTATCTCGATCAGGATGGAGGATTGCCTGCGCATAGCGACGAAACGGTTCAAAGCCGGTTGGCGAGCTTGCTTCTGGAAGAGTTAGATATATCCCAAACTGAGCAGCTCTTAGATGATTGTATCAAGGAGATTCTTTCGACGCAAGCAGAGGAAAGAGTGGAAGATCTTCAAGTCCGCATGGTAACTTTAGAAAAATCCGGTGACATGGCAGGGGCCATGGCTCTGTTGAAAGAGATAGGAGAGCGGTTGAAACGTGGCGAATAGCAAGGTTAAAGGCACCCAGAAGAATGATCTAGAAGGTGGGGGACAGATGAACGAAGAGCAAAAAATGGACAACGTCCAAGCCCTCATTCAGAAAGGCAAAAAGAAAGGATCCATAACTTATCGAGAGATTATGGATGCTCTCCAAGGGGTTGAGCTTTCTGCTGATCAAATTGATGATATCTACCAACAACTTGGTCGGATGGGAATAGATGTGGTGCCAGAGCCTGGAGAAGTTGAGCAGGAAGTCATGAAAAAGTCCAAGGATGACGATGACGATATAGCGGACGAGATTGATGAGGAAGCAGAGGAAGAGGCTGAAGTAGATCTTTCTGTGCCTGAAGGCGTGGGAATTGATGATCCGGTTCGCATGTATCTGAAAGAAATTGGACGAGTTCCTTTGCTTTCGGCCGAGGAAGAAATACAATTGGCGAAACGTATGGAGGCTGGCGACGAGGAAGCAAAACGTCGCTTGGCTGAAGCAAATTTGCGTCTCGTGGTCAGCATTGCCAAACGATATGTTGGACGAGGTATGCTTTTCTTGGATCTAATTCAAGAGGGGAATCTGGGACTGATTAAGGCCGTAGAAAAATTCGACTATACTAAGGGGTATAAGTTTAGTACGTATGCCACTTGGTGGATTCGCCAAGCCATTACTCGTGCTATTGCCGACCAGGCTCGCACAATCCGGATTCCCGTGCATATGGTTGAAACGATTAATAAGCTGATCCGTGTTTCGCGGCAACTCTTGCAAGAGTTAGGACGGGAACCAGCTCCCGAAGAAATCGCCAAAGTGATGGATATTCCGGTCGAGCGGGTACGAGAAATCATGAAGATTGCTCAAGAACCAGTCTCGCTTGAGACTCCGATCGGAGAAGAGGAGGACTCTCATCTTGGCGATTTCATCCCGGATGAGGACGCGCCAGCACCGGCCGAAGCGGCTTCGTTCATACTCTTAAAAGAGCAATTGGAAGAAGTTCTGGAAACATTAACTCCTCGCGAAGAGAAAGTACTCCGCTTACGCTTTGGACTTGATGACGGACGGACCCGGACCTTGGAAGAAGTAGGACAAGAATTTGGCGTGACTCGAGAGCGAATTCGGCAGATTGAAGCGAAGGCCTTACGGAAATTGCGTCACCCAAGCCGGAGCAAAAAGTTAAAAGACTACTTAGAATAAGCGATGAATCGACATAAATGTGAGGTTCGATGTACGAGGTTTAAGGTTCAAGATTCCAAAGCTCCTCGAATCCTGTGCGGCACGAAATATTTAATTTTAATAAAGACTTGACTATAGGGGCTAAATTACGTATAATAATCCGTGCAAAGGACATTCCTCGATAGCTCAATGGTGGAGCAACCGGCTGTTAACCGGTAGGTTGTAGGTTCGAGTCCTACTCGGGGAGCCATTTCTACTTTTGCACTAATACGGGCCCATAGCTCAGCGGTAGAGCCCCCCGCTCATAACGGGTTGGTCCTAGGTTCGAATCCTAGTGGGCCCACCATAGTCGAGATGCGAAATACGGGTTCGTAGTTCGAATGGTGAGATAGATAGCGAAACACGAAGTGTGAGGCTCTAAGCTCAAAATGGTTATCGAACAGAACCATTAAAAACGAATATCGAACATTGATACGGGCGATTAGCTCAGCGGTAGAGCGCATCCTTCACACGGATGAGGCCACTGGTTCGAGACCAGTATCGCCCACCAGTCATACCAAGGCTTTCAGCCTTTTACATAAATCGAAAAACTTAATGTATAGTTACGCGTATAGTTACGCAATTACGATAAAATATTTGATTCTTGTATCCTTTCTTTTGGG
>JARLHV010000055.1 GCA_031292055.1 Desulfosporosinus sp. | reverse complement strand
TTACATCACATTTGAAACAAACGGAGGAACGAGTATGCTGACAAAAGAAGAAATGCCCGCTTGTCCTGTTGCCACAACAGTACAGCTTATCGGCAGTAAGTGGAAGCTGTTGATCATGAGAAATCTGCTCGCTGGAACACAACGCTTTGGCGAACTGAAAAAGAGCCTTCCCGGCATCAGTCAAAAGGTACTGACGGATAGCCTTCGCTCTATGGAAGAGGACGGAATCATAACGCGCAAGGTCTACGCCGAGGTGCCGCCCCGTGTGGAATACAGCCTGAACGAGCTGGGTGAAAGTATGCGCCCGATTATTAGTGCGATGGAGCAGTGGGGCACTGCCTATAAAAACAATCAGTAAACTTAAAAGAAGCAACCAGCATTGCATCATGGCAATTGCGGTTGCTTCTTTTATCTGCCCATTGGCATCTCCCTTAAGAAATCAAGTTCATATGTTGTTTCCACAAAAAAGTTCTTCAAAATATTGATAGGACTTTTTTGAGATCCTTTGTTTCTTTGGGGGATCTACGAGCATCTAGCGTTTCTAAAACATTGCCAAGCAAATAATGCCAATAAATATCACCGTACAGTTTTGGATCACCTTGTTTAAACTCACCGGCCTCGATCCCCTTTGCAAACAATGGTCCGAAATAGTTTTGTCCAAAATCTTGATACAACGGATTCCTTTCCATATAATCAGGATCGTCCATTTCACCCTTAACAAACACAATGACATAAACTTGAAGTGGCGGTATATAACCAGTTTCGTCTACTTCCCTCAATAAGAAGCGTCTTCCAAACTCATAAATTGCTTCTCTTGCACTTTCGAATTCATTGATTTCATTAAGACAATCATCTAATTTATCTTGATAAGAGAATAACAATTCAGCTTTATTCTTAAAGTAATGATAGATTAGTCCCTTACTGATATTCGCAGCTTTCGCTATATCGACCATAGAAGTGTTCTTGTAACCGTTCTTATAAAATAGACCCAGTGCAACAGATGAAATTTGCTGACGGCGCAGTTTCTCAAGTTCTATTTTATTCTTTTCACTGATAGACATTGATTCACCTTATATAACGCAATCGCATTATAGTTTACCTTTCTTAACACTTCTATATAATGCACACAGACGCTGGGGATTAGTTTTTTCACCTATAGCTTAGACTATTCCGTTGTGAGGCTCTAACCACAGTAGTTCGTGCATTTGTTATATTTGTTATATTTGTTATATTTGTTATATTTTTGAGCATTCTAGCATGCATTTCTGTCCTTTGTCAAGCTTACCACATATTAACCGCATTGTCATTAACTAACCGGTCATTGACCATACGGTTAATATGTGGTATTGTGAATTTATACTCAAATTATAAAGGGTCAAGGAGGAAATGCATGATGTTTGACCAACTTTTTAGTCCATTTAGCATTCGAGGCAAAACCATCAAGAACCGCTTTACAGTCCCGGCGATGGTAACAGATTTCTGCAACGAAGACGGTACTGCAACTGAGCGTTATATTGCCTATCATGAAGAAAAAGCAAAAGGTGGCTGGGGGCTAATTATAACCGAAGACTATAACGTGGACCCTCTCGGTCACGGCTTTAAAGCAACTGCTGGTCTTTGGAATGATAACCAGATCGAAAGTCACAGCGAATTACCAAAACGTGTTCATAAATATGCTGCGACGATACTGGCACAAATTTATCACTGTGGTCGCCAAACAAATTCAGGCGCCATTGATGGTCTTCCACGATCTTCATCTGCGATTATGTGTCCTTTCGGCGATGAGATACCAGTCCCCTTAACAACAGAAGAAGTTAAAGAAATGGTTGGCAAGTATGGCGATACCGCACTTAGAGCTAAAAAATGTGGTTTTGACGGTGTTGAAATCCACGGTGCTCATGGCTACTTGATTACGCAATTCTTTTCGCTATATTCTAACAAACGAATTGATGAATACGGCGGCAACTTCTGGAACCGTACAAGATTCGCACGAGAAATCATCCAAGATGTTCGCGAAAAGTGCGGTGAAGATTTCATCGTTGGAATGCGTATTTCGGCTGATGAATTTGTTGAAGGTGGACTTACGATTGAAGATAATAAAGCAATCGCGCGAATGATGGAAGCAGAAGGTCTTGATATCATTCACGTTTCTGTCGGAAACTACCTTTCTGTTGATCTAAATGTAGCAAGTTCACACTCAAGCCATGGTTGGTTTACTGACTGGGCAAAAGCAATAAAAGACGTTGTCAGTATTCCAGTGATTACTGTGTCGAGAATTAATGATCCATTTTTAGCGGATAGTATCTTAGCCTCCAATAAAGCAGACTTCATTGCCATGGGTAGAGCTTCGCTCACCGATCCTGAAATGCCTAATAAAGCTCAAGAAGGCCGTTTCGAAGATATTCGTCGTTGTATTGGCTGTAACGATGGCTGTATTGGCACGTTATTTAACGATAAACCAATACGATGTGTTTTGAATCCTGAGCTTGGCCTTGAGTACGAAGGTGGTATTCAACCCGCAGAAGTAAAGAAAAATATTACCGTAGTCGGTTCCGGACCTGCAGGTTTATACGCTGCAATAACAGCTGCTAGGGCCGGTCATCAAGTTACTGTTTATGAGAAGGGCGAGCACGCTGGCGGTCAATTCTATATTGCCGCAATCCCACCAACAAAAGGCGAAATCACCGACTTTATTGTATGGCAACTTGCTCAGTGTAAAAAACTAGGCGTTGACATTAACTATAATACCGAAGCTACCTTGGAATTAATTAAGAAAACAAATCCGGATTCCATTATTCTTGCCTCTGGTTCGGAGCCAATACTTCCGCCGATCTCTGGTCTTAAAGAAAATTCCAAGACCACCTTTGCTAAGGATATTCTTGACGGAAAGGTAAAACCAGGATCACGCTGCGTAATTATCGGTGGTGGGCAAGTCGGTGCAGAAACAGCTCATTTCCTATCACAGATGTTAAAAGCCGTTACAGTGGTTGAGATGAAAGATACGATTGCTAGTGATGCACCGATTGCCATTCAGTGGCATTTGACGAGAGCTCTTAAAGAACGTGATGTTACAATCTTGACAGGCACAAGCGTTGTAAGCGTTGGTGAAAATACTGTTACTGTTAAAGATAGTCATGGTATTGAAACAGAACTCCCTGCCGATACTATCGTCGTAGCCGCAGGTTACCGTGCATTTAATCCATTAGCAGAAGCACTTACTGAGTTTAACGTTAATGTTCAAGTTATCGGTGATGCCAAACAAGTGCGTAATGTCCTTGCCGCAACAACAGAAGGATATCTTGCTGGAAAAACAGTATAGCTTTAGCTCGCAAATTTAACAATATACAAAAAAAATATTTGAGGAGTTTTGAAAAATGAACAAAAATATATCTTGGATCTTCGAATTAACTTTAACAAAAGGCAATGCTAATGATCTGAAAAAATTGATGGTCGAACTAGTCGAATCAACAGAAAACGAACCCGGTGCTTTAGCCTATGAATGGACTTTAAATGAAGCTAATAATATCTGTCACATTCATGAAAGATATTTAGATTCTAATTCCGCGTTAGTCCACTTGACTACATTTAATGACAAGTTTGCAGCAAGATTGATGGCTCTCGGCGATGCGACAGGATTTGTCGTATATGGCAGTCCATCCAAGGAACTTAAGGACGCACTGGAAGCTTTTGGCGGTACGTATATGTCACCGATTGGAGGGTTTACACGCTAAACCTGAACGATCATCGATTAGAAGGTAGTTTGATTACTTCACCTACCTCCTAAATTGTAAGGTTCTTATCTCAACTTTCGCAGAGCGAATGTTGAGATAAAAACTCCTTTTTCGATAGATCAGAAAACCTTTTTGCAAATTCGAAGTTTATGCAGAGTATCATAATATTAATATATTATTAAAATTATTACCTAAATAAGATACTTGGATATTTACACCAGCAAGCCAGAATTTTCCCTTCCTAATTCAAATAGGTGCTTCATGTTCCTTAACTCTTCGGTAAAAAGTATTAGCCTTCATACCAACAAGTTCCATTGCCTTTAAAGCAGTTATGTTCCCCAGCTTCCAATCATCGTACACTGATACGAAATTGCTATTGGAAGCTATCTTTTTTCTTCCGAACTTCACGCCATTATTTATTGCAATTCGTATGCCTTCCTCTTGCCTCTCCTTTATTCGTTTGCGTTCGTCTTCTGCCATATAGCTCAATAACTGCAATATCAGATCAGAGATTAAATTTTCTAATCCATTCATGTCTTTGTATTTTGTCGTATCCAATAATGGCATATCCAACACAACCATATGGACCTTTTTTGTTCTGGTAAGCTCATGCCATTCATCTAATATCATTTGTTTGTTCCTGCCCAGCCGGTCTAAGGACTTAACATACAAAATATCGTCTTTCCTAAGCATACGCTTCATCAATTGATATTCAGGTCTTTTAAAATCCTTGCCACTGGCCTTCTCGATAAAAATACACTCATCCTCTATTCCCGCCTCTTTTGCGGCAATAATTTGTCTTTCCAGAGATTGATCCTTGCTGCTCACTCTTGCATAGAAAAACTTTCTCACATTGCCCAACTCCCTCAACTAACCGTTTCATATATTATACAAGTTAGTTGCAATACAACAAATATATATTTGTTGTATTTTTGACATACAAAAAGTGCCCCATTCCCCCTATGTCGAAAAGTATACTTTTTGACATAGGGGATAATTTCTTGTTGAAGGTTAAACTGAGCCATTCCACAAGAGACTGTCAGCTGAATAATCCGGAGCGATTTGAGCTTCAATTCCGGACGGTGAGAGCCACCCTTCCGGATACAGAGCCACTCTGGGGTCGACTTGACATTTACGTCCCGGTAATGACCTGGACGTAAAGACGGATATAATGATTGGGGGGTAGAGGGCCGCTATTCAGGAAGTCGTTGAGCCACCTCTCCGACTATTTCTTAATCTGTTTTTCCTTTGCAACCCTCTCCGCTATCACTTTTGCTTTCTGAGCCATGTAATTTCTGCGATACTCAATGTCCCATTCTCGATCAAGTCTATCCTCTAACTCTTGTTCTTCTCGACTAAGCTTATACTCTAACTCGCGTTCTTCCCGATCAACACTCGCTTGCTTTACTCGTTGCAACTCAACTATTTTGGCTTCTTTATGCAGATTCAGAAAATCTGTTGATATTTGATATTTTTGAGAAGACTTCGAACTAATCCGTTCAAACCACCAATAATACGCCGCACCACGGGTAGCTAATGTCCTATCGGTCGGTTTCATTAACCCATATTGTGTAAGTATTAAAAAGAATTCACAAATAACTTCGGCGATACCTGGATGATTACTATATTCGGGCAAGTCCTTTAGATACATCATATCCCAATTAAGAGGCAGCGGATAAGGTTTCTTCTTCAACCATTCAATGACACTTTTTACGCCAACAAGAGATGATCTTTGATTTGACCCTATACAAAAGACGCGGAATAATAGAGCTTGCCATATACGCCTATCGCAATTAAAGACAAGCTCACCTTCAATCTCACTATTGAGGTATTTTGGCAAATTAAAAAGAGTGAAACTTAGCCCCTTTGATACATCTATCCACAAAGGGTTATCTGCAATTTCTTTTTCCCAACGATTTCTTAACGACACAATAGTACCTAGATCAAGCAAACGTTGAACCCTGATTAGTTTCTGACTATGGTTTAATGCCCTTTGCCGTTTTAATTCTTCCTCTTCTTTGGCTCTCTGAATATTTAATTCTGCTTGATCTTTTTCATATATCTTTTGTTGTCTTTCTTCTTCAGCCATAGCTTTTGAGTTATATATCCACTCTTTATATTCTAGTCCTTGTATAATCGCCCTGGTAACAACGGCTTTGTTAAAATTGGTGTTATCGAAGGAACTTAAATCTATCTCAACCGTGGAAATATCCATAGAGAATATCTTATCAAATTTATCAGAGTCTATTTCATGAGTAACTTTGATTTCAACAATCAATTCGCTTCTTCCTTTGCGGAGAATAATATCTGGAACTATAGTTCCAAATCTTGTCTCAATGGTTACTGAGTCAAAATATAATATACTTTCAGGGTACATTACAGTCTCTTTTGCGTGCCAATAATAGGCCACTTTCGGGAGATGTATATATTTTGTTTCCTCTAATACTTGTTTAGCAAAAAGATGAAGAGCTGTTTCAAGTGCAAATGGACAATCTACATTCTGATGTGCAAAATGATGGACGTTTTTAACGCCAAGCTTTGCAATAAGAATAGAATGGCATTGAGGACAAATACATCGACAGCGCAATCCCCTCTCTACTTCGGCAATGTCGGATATATGTACTATTTTACCCTCACGCAAACCAAAAGGGATCTTAATATCCATAGCTTCCTCCCTGCACAGGACTATGATCAAATCCACTCTGTACGGAAATGATTAAGGCTTTTCCATAGTTTAGCAGTAGAAGCTTGAAGAAGCTATATAAATTTGGTAATGGTGATAAAACTATTTGATATTTGTTTATTTTTGTAGGTAATTATTTGTAAAGTTCAATAGTGAATAATATGCTCTGCGAGAGCCATCGAAACGCTCAAGTTGAGCCACCTTCACGCAGGGTGAGCCACTCTGGGGTAGACTTGACATGTGACCCTGCTTTGGATGCTTCAATGGGTCGAGGGCTGTGGCTCATACGGAGGTATTCCTCTTGGGTAAGCCCCATCCCTTGGTATAGGGTAGCATCCTCAGCCCCCATGTAAAGTCTATCTTTTGGGTCGACGGGATTAACTGTTAACTGTTTATCTAACTGGTGGTTCAACCAGCAACATCGTGGCTCATTTTCAGCGTGAAGGTGGCTCAGCCCAGAGCGTGTCGGCGGCTCTGTCACACCGAAATATTCAAATAGAGATATATAAACATTTGCAAATATATTTAAGTACCTTAATAACCTACTAAAACGCTCTTTTTATGAGTTAGCTAAAAAGTATACCTTTATAAACGCAACGCTAGATAACGTCAACACTAATAAAAGATCAAATTTCAACAGTCCTAATTAGACGAGACCCTTTGTCTTACAAAAAAATGTGAGCGTCAAATAGCCCCTTATCCCACTCAGGATAAATGAGCTATTTGACGCTTGGGGAATTATAACCTTACATTTATACTATACGGTCGCTAATGGTGACAACAACGCAAGTATTAACCCTATTTAATACATACCAATAATTAGGCAACAATTCTTTTATTGATCTTCGTTCCATTTATCTTTAACTCATCGAGGATATCTGAATATATTGTCACCAATTCATCTATCATCAATTTTAAGGCTGTTTTAGAAGCTCCATTTTGGACAAATATATTACGCGACTTATCTGGTACCTGCAAACTGTTTCTATAACTACTATTTTCATTTAAGAAAATTAAATAATTTATAGAATTTTCAAGTAGCAATAATGGACTATATCCCACCACATATTTGGCATCTTCCATATGATACATTAATGAAGCTAAATCATAACTACTTAATTCTATATCATTTTCAGCATCTGCTTTAAGTGTTTTTAGTAATCTGACAACTTTCTTATAGTTGTTGGCGGATAAATTATCTTTTACTTCTAACAACTTATTATGATAAAAGGGTGTATTTTCTATTAATATTTTATTTTTAGCATCTAATATACTTACTCCTCTATAATAAGGTAATTTTGTTTCATCATATAACACCGTGTTATACCATGAAGAGGGCACTACATCAATTTTCCTTGTGAGGGACCCTCCTTTTATGCTTATAGATTTTGCTCCACTGTCATCTACTTCTGCAGTGGGATAAGCATTTGTTAATATTTTGAAACAATTTTGTCTCAAGTTTAATAAATCTTGAACAGTATCTCCTTTATAAGGACTGACAGGTTTCAATGGGTGTTGTAACGTATAAAACCACCCGTGCAATGTTAATATATCAATATCACTATGTGCTTTAATATGAGTATTATTTGTCACCGATCCTTGATATTCAAATTTAACGTTATAGGCTGAATCTAAATTCTTTAGAAGTTGCGATTTTACTCGTTCACCTTGTTCATAAGTATTTTGTGTATATGTTTCACTAACGGGCATCATCGCGCCAATTACATATTTTATTGTATCCGATTCTTGGAGTACCTCATAAGATTCTGTAAGATATTGATAAGTACCCTCACTAAATGCTTTTTTTACTAATTCTTGATCTTTTCTTCTTGTTTTTAAGTTTGTTAACCTTTTAGAATAGTCTTTACTCGTCATCATTGTCCACTCCTCGTTAATTTCATTTCTCCAAAAGTTTGTCTTTCTTTTGCATTATTAAAATAATATCCATCAGCTGAAATACGCTCTTCTGAAATATCTAGTGAACAATAGCCTTCATGCTTAGCTAATTCTGTTGATGAAATATGTGGACTGTTCTCATAATTATATGCTAGTTTATACCCTATACCAGGTATGTGCTTAATTCCTCCGATGGAACTCATGGATTGTGATGTTGAATTGCTAGTCTTAAGTGTAATGGATATTTTATCCCATGTTTGGACTATTTTTATATTACCATTCCAATTAAAATTTTTGTTTTGCTTAGGATTATATGACTTTCCAACACATTGCCATTCTCCATTTAAATTTGGAAATTTAAATAATTTACTAAAAGCTTCAATTTTCCATAAATACTTATTAAATAATATATAAAGTATTGTATAAATAGCTACTCCACTTATTGTGAGTTTCCATGTAATGCTTAAGTAATTATTTAATATCATGTCTATAAATTTACTTACTAAAGGGGCAGAGATAATAGATATAAAAGCTAACCAATATATTATTTTTTCCCTTGGATGCCCAATTACGCTATATTCATGCATATATTTATCCTTCCTTTTCCTCTCATTTATAATTATTTTATAAGTTGTTTTACTGAACACTGTTATAGGTTTTTATGAATATGGGCTTCTATTGCTTATTTGTATAATGGAATCCTCCCCCTCTCTCGCATGTATAATTTTCTTGTGGATGGAAATACTATTAAGTTTGGTTCTTATTCCCATGTCCACAATTGAAATTATAGTACTCTATCCTATTATTTGTCAAGTATTAAATTTAAGTTAAAATACTTATCATTAATTATCAAGTAAATAAATTTACTTGATAATATATAAGTATTGTATTAGAATGGAGTATAATACTTTATAGGGGTGACGGATAATATATGCCTACAATTACTGTAACAGATGAATTAATTAATATTATTAAAACAGAAAGAAAACAAAGAGAATTCAAGAGTAACGAGTTATCTTCAAACCTGAAAAAAAATACTTCCTTTATTTCACAATTGGAAAACGGGAAAATTAAACAACTTGACTTAGATGTCTTTTTTAAAATTTTTGAAACACTTATTCCTGATGAAAGGAATAGAAGTGAATTTGTAAATGATTTACTAAAGAAACTATCGGTTAAACTTACTGATGATGAAATAAAAAAACAACTTTGGATGGCTACTTTTGATTTACAATATAGATTAATTGTCGTTCCTGAAGAGATAATTCAATTTCTAATTGATAAGATTGATATGTTGAAATTGAAGAATTTTACTACAAAAGATATAATTAATTTGATAAATTTAAATGAAGGTCTTGATGAATTACAAAATCTTAAAGAAAATCAAGTTTATGCCGAAACCGATAACGGAGAACTAGTCTATTCCATCAAATTTAAACTTGAAGGTTCATTAATTGATAATATTATAAATAAAAATCAAAGAAAAATTAACTATATTAATCTTCTAGGTATTATTAATGCAATATTTAAATTGGAAGGCTATACTAGAGAAGAATCTGTTGATTTATCAAAACAAATTCTATATGAAAATAAATTTTATACTTTAATAGAAAGAGATTCTATAATAAAGCGAAAAAACAGAGACCTATTAAGCGAACCAGATCAAGAGTTTATAAAGTTAAAGGACATGTTATTAAATAGAATAGATTTTCTGGGCAATAAGGATGTTGAATATATTAACAAAAGATTGTCTGTATTGTTAAATAACTTGAAAGATGAAGTAACATTAACTTTAGCAGTAATCGGAGTACCGTTAGTAGACTTAAACGAAGTTGACATAAGTGTCAAGAAAAAATTTATTTGTGAATTTAAAGAAATGATTCAGAAATATAAGAATTTAGCTAATAACGTAATTATTGAAAGGATAGATTAATTATATATTAAATTATAAAAGACCAAGCCCCTCAATTGGAGCTTAGTCTTTTACAAACAAGTTGGCCCATGTGAAAAAAGGGTACTTGAATTTATTTCTTAAGAGACGTGAAAGTAAAGTCGTTGTAAGTTGCTGATGGCCGATAAAGTCTCACCTTTATAGCATTGTCTCATTGATCACATAGCAGCTAAACCTCAAATTTATAGATTCATTCCATTTAGCAGATCCTTTAACTTCCTTAGCTCCTCCGCTGTCAATGTAACACCTTTGCCCATCTTAGCATGATCAGGTGACCATTCCCGAATATCATACTTTGGGGCTGCATCATTCCAGCTTACAAGACTCAGTTCTTTCGACCACCCTTTAGCTGATTCCGATAGGACCCCGATGGTTTCTTTGATCTCGTACTTTATTTCTGCCATAATCAGTCCTCCTTTATTTCATAATCTCACTGAGCAAGACGTCATAACTATCTACAACTTCATACTTCACTGTTTCACTGCTAATCTTTTTGAAATGTTCTCTAGCACAGTGGATCTTGAGCTCCTCAACTTTGCGAAGTTGCATCGAGGATAGGTCTCCCTTTGTTTCAGCTACAAAATAAATGTGCTTAACCTTATCTTCATGGAAAGCAATCGCCCAGTCAGGATTATATTTACCAACTGGCGTATTGATATAGAATCCGCTGGGAAGTTTCACATAGACTGCAACCTCAGAATATTTATCTAATTCAGTAGCAAATTCTTTTTCGTTCTTGGAATCATAGAGAATATGGTCATAAAGGTGCTTCTCTGCCTGCATCGCATTTACTACGAGTCTTCCCTTAAGTGTCGGCTCAGTAAAAATCTTTGTTGAATAAGCCTCATCAAGTTTGTTATAGGTTATATGCTCGATGATAACAGTAGCCTTCTGCTCATCGATAAGATTCGAAGCCTTGATAATAAACTCTTCTGGATTACGGTGAAATTGTTCAAATGTGAACTTTTGTATCCCTCTCAAGATTGAACCAACGGCACTCCTAGTTAATCCTGTTTCAGCGCCAATTTTTCCAATCAAATCATATTTTACACTCGTATTGATGGCAGAATCTATCTTGGCTAATTGTTCCCATCCCGCCCAAATGGTAAAAAGAGCGTTTTTCGTATTCTGCAGTGCTAAATCGGTAAGTTCGAGTTCATCACGGAACAGGCAAAGGTAGACATTGATGCATTGGCGGCGCGCTTCGTTGATCCGGCGCTTTGGAACAAGGCTGTGCAGGATGAGGTTGGAGACAACTTAGGCCAATTTTACCTTTTTGGCGGGATGGGCATAAATAGCCATGATTGTTATGAAATACATCATTGAACAATCTCTTTAAGTGAGTACAAAAAGAAGAGTCGGGAGTGTTTCTTAATGAAATTAATTTTAGATACAAATGCTTTTTACCATTGGGCAGATATAGAGGGAAAGGATTATGTAAATAAGGAAGAGTTTGATAAGGTTATTCAATCAAGTGATGAACTTGGACTATCGGTTCTCAGCTTATACGAATTTTTCATAAGGTATAAGACGCAGTTTAACGTTGTAAAACAGAAAATGGCTTTTCTAAAAGGAAATATAAACAGTTTTTACGGTTACCCAAGAGATGGTATTGTGTTTACCAACGAAATGCTGAAAAATGTTATTTTGATGAAATCGAAGACGGACTTCGATAGCTTTGTTGCATTTGTTATCAAAAAATAGCTTCGGTGGAAATCGTGCATATATATGAATACCTGAGATTTATATTAAAGAAATATATGCATTCGCTAATGTATTATTATAAGTATGAACTTCAATTTGACACGACGTTGTTAAGTAGTGACACGGAATTTGATCCTATATCATTCGCCTATACTGAACCGTGGTTAAAAATTAGAGTAAGTATGTTTGAACAATTTAGAACTAATTTTATTAAAGCAGCAACACAACCGCTAATAGGTACATATACACAGATGTCTGAACACGATAAGAAGGGTAATATGGAGAAATTCTGCAAGAATGTCTTTGATTATTGTCTTGGATTATACGCGATAGAGCTACACGAGGAATTTCTAAAATTTTTAATCGACAGTGGCAGTACTGTTGGCTGGAAAAAAAAGGATTCTAGAGAAACAGATAAGTACATTCAGGCAATTAAAGTTCGCCAAAAAACAAAAGCAGGGTGCATGCCAGCTATAGCAGCTCAGATTAAAGAATTTGGTAATATCACCAGAAGAGAAGCAATGACGAGGGAACTTATGATAAATGACCAACCTATCCAACATTCTAATTATTTTGCAGATTTAGGCATGGAGAGTAGAATAAGCATCCTAAATGAGAGTCCACTTTACAATTATTATCTTATTGAAAAAACTAATAATAATCTCGAAAAACAACTTAAGTTTAAGAAGAATGATATTTTTGACTCAGGTATCCTGAACCACATAAATGGTCAAGAAGATACTATTGTTTTAACTTTGGATCAAAAACTCATAGAAATAATGGAGCTGGTATTAGCTAGAATTACCACAGCTAAAGATATGAGTCAGAACACTATTGATAATTTATCCCAGAGTATCCTGCTTTCGAAAAAAGTTAATCAGCACTACAATTGAATTAAAATAGGTTTAATAGAAAAAGGGAAGAGGCGCTTTATGCACCTCTTTTACCATTTGGTTTCTTCGGTTCGCTGTTACTTTGTCCCAATCAGTACCCAGTAATTGAGCCAACAATGGTTCCAACAGTCTCTTGCCCTTTTCCAGTAAATATCAGGAAGAAGACTAAAATGGGTAAGTTTGACTAAAACAGCGAAATGTAAATTAGAGACTTATGAATGCTCTTTGTCACCAGAATACGATATAGGAAGTAAACTCAAACTCACGGAATCTTCCTAATCCGTTTAATTCAATCTCTTGCTGAATCTGACACAATGTATTTGTGACAGATTCGATAAAAGTCTGCAATCCAGTATGTATCAAGGGGTTACGGACTTTTCACAATCAATCTGTCAATACTCCTCACCGTTTAATATGTCATACTATATAGTAATATTTAATATGACATATTAAATGCGGGAATGATTATGGAAGTTTTAGAGCCGATTCGGAACAAATTGGGTGAGATTGTGGATTGGATGGAGGCGTTAAACCGCTGTTTACATTTCGCGGTTTTGGTCAAAATCACCCAAACTTGGTTATTGCTGTATGTAACAACTTGTAGCCAACGTTAATTTTCATATTTAACACCCTTTCAATCATCTTTCTGGTGAATGTAACATAAATCCATTGTGTCACATAACATTTTAAGAATGTGCATTTTGATTTTGTTTAAAGTATAAAATGCCACTCTGCATTTTACGCCCGTTCGCTCGGTAATGATCTGGTTGGTCCTTATCAATATCAAAAGATTTAATCCAGCGCATATTTTTAAAGAAGGTTAAAATTTGCTCGTTAATGCCGTTGACTTCGAACATTGGACGTTTCTGATTGAACAAGCTTAAAAAGTCATTCATTTGTAAGGTGTGAAGATATTCTTTTGCTTGCGCTTCATTCATGTTAGGTAAACATAGCGCAAACAATTCTTTTTTAGTTTCCATTTCAAGATGATTCGACGCAAACAGTTCTGAAAGTAGTTTTAGAGGAATAGCATACTGCTCAGTCAGGATGTCTCCAATATGCTCAATTGTGATACTTTTTATTGCTGACTTAACCTCAACACTTTCTTTCAGGTAACAACTGAGCAAAAACGGAATATCATTCACATCCAGATTGTGATTGATAATGTGTAGTTTAACTGCATCGGAATACCTTTTTTGCTTTAACGATAGTTTATCCGTGGTAAGTTTGAGAAGCTTAACTTTATATTCGTCGGGCACATTTTCTTCTAACACTGAAAGCATTTCGTTCAAAAGAAAGTTTTCTTCTTTAATCACTACTTCAGTATATTGATCGATGTTATGCGTAATGAACTGCATCAACTGGTTTGGATAATGTTCTCTCATAAATAAAAGAACTGGATCTGCCATCCGTATTTTGTTAATTTTTATAAGAATTAGGACTTTGTCTTCTGTAATGCCGGTCTTTGAAAACGATGTATAATACATACCCAAAGCCTGCAAAAAAGCTTCATATCTTTCGTTGGTTAGCTCGTTACAGGCTGCAATAGCACTAAAGAGATTTGAAGTGGAATTTTCGCCAAAATTGCCATCTATAGTGTTCTTAACAAATTTAAAATTAGAGTTAAAGTTATTGATAAACTGAATCAAAAACGAATCTAAACCATTTTCACTATTAAAGAAATAGTTCAGCACATTATTCTCGGAGTAATTAACCAGTTTCCCTTGCAATAGCAGACTCCACAATTCTTTGTCAAGAACAGACTCAATACGTTCAATTACTGTTTTCAGGAAGCTGATATACTCTTTCTTATGATCGCAATCAACCTCTGGATTGTTGAGTATTGCCAGTACAGCGGTCTCCTCATCATCTACACACTCTCCGCAGTTGTCGAGGATAATGCTAATGTATTGATCTATATTTCCGTTCACATATTCTACCAACGGCTCATCCAGTTTGGAAGTAACCAAAGTGTAATTTTTGCTAGTGAAGTCACTGCTTTCCTCTACCCCATAAACTACTTCCAAAATTAAGGAAATAAGGTCAAACGTCAGCTGATACAGATTGTTTTTGTATACAGCCGAAAAAAGGTCTTTGTTCGATACATCGTGATCAATCCTAGCAAATTTAACACCAATCAAAGAGAATCCAACAATAATATTGTTGGTATTAGGTGTAGTAATGTCCAGAAAAGCGGGACTGCCAGATATAAAGTTTGACAGGCAACTATTTTCATTAAGTGCTTTAATATCGGCATCCGACGAATAATATAATGTATCGATAGCATATTTTCTTTTCTGTCCATCGCTAAAACCACTCTCAGCAAGGATACATTGGAAAATACTTGACCATATATTATTTATAGCTTCAACAAACAAATTTGTTTCTCTCTGCACACCCAAAAATTCACCAATAAACTTGTAGTTTTTAGTTCCCATTAATTGCTGGAGGAAACTATTCAAATATATGTCGTTGCTTGGCTTCGTTTTTAAAAGATGGCACAACATATCAAAGTTGAGGATTTCTACATAGTCAAAATCGACAACACGTAATCTAGAGAGAACCAATTGTAGATTTTTGAGCGGATAAGCATATTCTTTTGGTACTTGGTCTGTAACGCTCCGAAGAAAAATCTTATCTATCCGGCTTAAGCTGTTTTCGTAAAAGTACGTCATGTAGTCTGGATAGGTTTCATCCATGTATCCATTCCTCACCAAGTATTTTACGAGAGGGAAATATGGACTTGTTTTGATTTCTTCAAACATGTATTCTTTGCCTATTTCATTGGTGAAGTTTACACTGAAAACAGTATCAATATTGTCTTTTGTAATAATTTCTCTCAAACGGCTGTTTTGAATAATGGATTTTTCCTTTTGCAGTTTTTGAATGTCCACTTTAAGTTTTTCGATGCAACCATTTGACAGTCTTTCTATAGCCTCCTTACGCTTTAAATAATCCGGATTTTGTAGCAATTTATTGAACTCAGATGTTAGGACGATATGTTGTTGTTGGCCTTGGTAGATAATGTGGTTCAATTGACTTGGGTTATCCTTAATTGCCTTAATAAAAAGAGCATGAGTATCATAACTGGCTTCCGGATTACCGACAACACTAAGGTGACTATATTGGTTTAACTTTATAAAAGCAGCATCTAATTCGTCAATACTATTAAGTGCTCCATCTTGAGTTGATTGGATATCATCTTCAATCTTGCGAATCCTATTATTGATGCTTAGAACCGCCTGTTTCACAAAATCAAGTTTGCTTTCAAAAAGGTTATGAACAAACCCCATCCCGAGTTGCAAGTCACTGAAATCTCTTGGAAAGATATTTTTATATGCAATTATTGCAAGAAGTTTATCACTGTTTAGCTCTGTAGATTGTATTCGGTTGTGATAAATAATGAATTCATTGTAAATGTTTTTCAATATTCTCATATCGTCAACATATAACGATAGCCCTTGCAAAAAAGATTCGTTGAATAACTCAAAAAGGCCGCCCTGTTTGAAATGTTCGATAAACTGGTCATAAGAGTTAGAGCCATCGATAATTGGAACAATCGGCACGATAAAATCAAAAAATTTTGTGCGATCCTTTGAAATAAAAATATCATCCCGCAATAGGTAAAAGAAACGAATTGGCGATTTCTTTTCCTTATTCTTTTTATAATTAATTAGAGTGTTGATTTCTCTTAGCTTCTCGAAAATTTGATTCACATTATACCTGTCCATATCTTCGAAAACAATTACATCCGCGCCAGATTTTTCAAAAAGGTACAATACTTCATTAAGATACTTGTCAAAGTAAGAATCATCCTTATCCTCAAATATCTCAATCTCATTGCCCTGCAATTTTACTTTTCTAAAGATATTTCTGTTCTTTTGGGTTGTAATTATAGCGTATGTCGCTATTCCAAATATCGCAACACATAACAACCCACTCAATAGTAATAAGGCACTATTTGTTGTCCAGAACAATACGTTTTGGAGCCATGCCAGAGTCAATTTCGAAACAAAGTTACGCCAAGCGTTAAAAAACCAAATGTAAGCTACTAAAATTAAAAAAGAAGTAATTATTACGGTGTTTATAACGATTTTCCTAGCAGACACTTTTTGCTTCACCTTGAAGTTGGTCCGTGGAATTTTGTCTAGATCAATCTGATGAATAAGCTGATTGAGAATCTTTCCCTCTAAAACAGCTTCACTATATTCAGTAGAATTGCCGCTACCCGATTCGGCTGATTCAAAATGTGCAAGAGAAATATGTAAACAGCGGATTTCAGGATGTGCGCTGTTGTAAGTTTCAATAATGCTGCTTTTGCCAGCGCTGTAAGGCCCGGTTATTGCAACATTTTTAATATCATTGTTGTCAAACACAAAATTCAGTGCGTCATCATATATTTTCAACTCGGCATTATTAATCGGTGTTAATTTTTGAAAATTGTATTTATTTCCACTCATCATGACACCCTCTTTTCAACTTGTCAGTCGGGTCCACATTTTAGACATTGATACCTTCTTACGAGCGTAGGCCAGAAATAACCATGAACCGTAATGAAAATATTTAATCTTAATCCTATTTCTCTACCCTTTAAACCGAATGTAACTTAAGTCCAATTGTGTCACATTCAAGAAATCAAAAAGTCCAATTTTAGACGATTTTTGAGAGCTGATTCTGCTTCGGGAACATAGTCAAGAATTTACGCCAAACATCAAAATCACGTTCTTTAAATTGCTCAATATATCTTTAAAAAACTACCATGTTCCATATTATGGTATACACTTTGCACTTCATGACACGGATGCTCCCATTAGGCCATGACGAGGCATAATATTAATGTCAAGCATCCAAACTATTTAAGTACTAAGATATTTGGATGCTTGACATTAGCTCTGCGGAATTTCTAGGTAATTATTAGAGGGGGAACAAGCCTGAACCGGCTTGTTGTAGCATTGTAATAAAAAGGTCTGAAGAGATAGTAATTTGGGGTTCTGTACCCATATCGTCCAAAGTTCAATAGAGTAGCCAGCCATAACGTTAATCCCCTATACGATAGCGTTATCCCAAATCGAGAGGGTAGTGAATAAGGCAAATATCAATATCATGCTAGTTGGTTTGCCTTAGAATAGGGAAAACCAACTTTTTATTTAAAAAATATCTTAGCGGGGTTTACGTTACTTGGTTGGCGGGACCCCTTATTGAGAAATGATATTTTCACATCTCCTTACTCATCAAACCCAAAATCCTTGACCTTTAACGTTCGGCAATTTTCCGAAACCGTACGGACGGTGGGTTGCGGTAATCCGTCGAGAGCTTTAACGTTTACCTCGAGTGTCACCTCTATTTGGCAACCGTCAACTGATGTGAGGTGACTGATCACCTCTTCAACGAGACGCTGTACATCGCGGTTGATTCTCGTGTTGTCCAATTGCGCGGTCATATAGAAGTGGGTGTTTTTCGGCTGCTGCTCAGGTGCTGGTGTTCCTAGTGGTTCTGGCGCAGGCTGTCGTACCCCTTCGGGATACATAGTCGGTCTTGCACCAACATACGGCGCTCCGTCTCCGCCGGATTGAGTAGGTGTTTGCGTAACGGGCTGGTTGGCCTGCGCATCGGCAATCTGTTTTAGTGCATCTACGATCTTCACTAAGTGGTTTGAGCGGTCGATGATCCCGACATACTGGTTATACTTGAGGTCAAGGAAGCGGTTAGCGCTGACACCGGCTGCAATTGCAAAATACTCCGTGGAATTGAGCCCGGAGCGTACAGCGTCCTCCAGCACTTCATAGTTCGCCAGCCTGGGTAAATAACAGTAGGTGCAAAGGTATTCCCACAGTTGCTTAATGGTTATGCTGTTGCTTTCGCGCCAAAGGATATTATCCAATTCCATGAGCAGTAGCGCTGGAGCCCATTTAGTAATGAGTGCCTCGTTTTGATTCATCTTTTTTGCGGACTTGGAAACGATGGTGTCGTTACCGCCACTAATACGGATGGTATCCCACACAACGGTTTTCATATCAACGACGCGGTCAATGTACGGTACCAACAGCCAGCAATAGGTCTCCTTAATGCGCAGCTCAACGGTATCGTTGCTGCGGCGCAGGTTGTTGTCCGTTTCTCTATTTTGCGCGGCGTCCAGATTCAAATCTTCGCTGTCGTTCTTAATTGAAAGCCACGCAAGGTAACTGCGCACCTCTTGCCTTAGCGAAGAAATCAAATCGTGATCTGGCGCGATGAATGCCAGCATATTGCGATAGATTCTCGGTGCGGTTCCTCTGTTGTTGAGCAAATCCTCGGCAGCCAGAATCCCACGGTTCTGCTGTGCAGAAGCCTTGTAGGCATCCTCCGGGCGCATGATGACAAGGCGTACGGACTGATCATCCGTCACATCAAGCGATGAGTTGGGGCAAATATGTACGCCTGCAAACGGGGCTTCCTTACGCAAGGTGTGAAGCCTGCGCTCAATTTCACATTCCACATCAGGGCTGGCAACCTGCGTGGCGCGATCTTCCACCGTCTTACGAAGCGTGGGCCGTGTATCATACCAGAAGCGGTCTCCGGAGGGATTGGAATACAGGTAAGCCAGTGAAGTCATCAATGTATTCAACGCGTCGTTAAAGTCAGCGATATTCTCGCCTGGCTGGATAACGCCAAGGCGAATGCGTGAAGCTTCGATGCCTCGCACAGACTGTGCGCGAACAGAAGGCGCACTGCCAAGCATAATGGTACGCGCAACACGACGAGCGGCCAGCTTATTCCCATAGCGTGGTACAGCCTGGTCTGTTTGATATGGAATGGATTTTTTGCCGTCCACTTCACGGTCGACCAGCGCATTCCAGCCCTCCGACAGATGGCGGGTCAGCTCATCACGTACGTTGGGCACATCCATAGAAATGGAGCCCGGCATGATCATCATGCTGGCGTCGTTACCCATCCAAAGCTCATGGATAACCGCCGCCATCAGGCGCAGAACACCGCGAGTACGCTGGAAACGCTCCAGCGTCGCCCAATCCTCATATAGTCGGTCAAAGATCTCAGGATGGATCGGATAGCAGGAGATCATGCGCTCCTTGTACTCAAGTTCCTTTGATTCCATCGGGAAATCCGTAGCGTTTTCCGCATACATTTGAGTGAATTTGTTGCATACCAGCTCGCGGCCATCAGGGTCTTTGCAGTCCAAAAACAGTCTTCTGCGCACAACCTCAAAGCCTTCATTAGCGGCTACTGGCTTCCAAATGGACTCCATGCGTCCGAAGGTGTGCTCTATAGTTTCAAGAGCAATCTTCCCAGCCTCGCCACCGATCTCGATATCCGATTCAGGAATGGAGGCAACGACCAAGCTGTTCTTGCTCGCTCTTGCAGCTTCCGTGATCTCTTGGATGAAGGAGATAAAGTTGTCGAAGGTGCCTGCCGGCAGTCCATTTGCTCCATAAATACGTTTGGCATAGGCGACCAGCTCGTCCATCAGCACCAGGCAAGGACTGCAAGCGTCAAATAGGTTTTTGAGCGCCTCGGAGCCGGGCGAAACGCCCTTCTTGTCGGCTTCCTTCACATAATCATATACCTCTGGCCTGCCTGCCGATTCTGCAAGCTGCGCTGCCATCTCGCCCCAAAGGGTATTGATAGTAATTCCAGGAAAATTCTGCGGGCGTTTGCTCCTAGTCGGGTCAAGCGATGTGCCTACCAACACAGCCACGTTTGCTTTGGGGAGCGCCAGCAGTCCTGCGGCTGTTAGCACCGGCTTGATGTTAGGAATTTTCTCAATGGAAACCCTGCCGCGCATCATATGGTAAAGCGCCAGCATACTATGGGTTTTACCGCCGCCAAAGGCAGTTTTCAGCTGAATAACCGGCTCGCCGTCTTTGCTGCTCACACGCTTCAAGGCTTGCACCAATAAGCCAGACATCCCATTGGTCACATAGGTGCGAGCAAAGAACTCGACCGGGTCGCGGTATTCATAGGCGCCCTCGCCGCGCGCCACCTGTGCAAGGTCTGCGGCAAATTCTGCGTTCTTATATCGTCCCTGCGCGACATCGGGATGGGGTTCTATCACGTCGCGCCAGCTCGGTAGCCCTTTTGTAGGTGATTGGCTCAGGATTCCACCGGTCTTTGCAGTCTTGCTTGGAGCGGGAGCTGCTTCTACTACTGTGGTTGACCCACTGGCTGAACCATAGCGAGCTTCACGAAGTATCCCCCGTATTTCCTCCGCGCTTTCAGTGTCAAGCTGCTCACACAGGCGGGACATGGTATCCAGCGCGCGCCATGTGTCGTCGTCGCTAAAATCTTGCCCGCCGATATGCGCCAACCTATTTCGGACGCCAACCAGTTCCTTGGCCCAAGTGCGATGGTCAATCGAGAGCTTCTTGCGAAAGACCGTATTCCAATGCAAATCAAACAGAAGGAGGCACCTTTGGATATCTAAGGAATCTACCAAGGTTCCCCAATCTCCTGTCGCAGGCAGATCGCGCTTCTGCTCGTCATAGAGCTTGTCCATGACAGCGGTAGTCCACCAGTCTTTTCCCAATTCCATTTCAAGCTCACGAGCGATATAAGGAACCATTACGCTCAAAAGAGAACGGAAACCCTGTGATACAAGCGTGTGATTGTCTGACATCTGTTTCCCTCCCAATATATTATCCTAACCATCAAAAAGTGTCTGTTGCTCTGGCTTTATCGCTTGCAGCTCGGCTGCCTTGCTCTGTATTTCTGACCATGCGATGACAAGCGCGTTATAGACATAGGCTTCCTGGGCCCAGCCCTTGCGCTCTGCTATGGTATACAGTCGATAAGCGAGTGATTTTGCTTGCTCGGCATTGGAACCGAAGATTGGTGCAACAATCTTCGCGCAGGCCACAACGCCGCCGGTTTCCATGGCGTGGGTGAGCTGTTGGGTAAGCAACCAAATAAGCTTTTCGGAGGATTGTACTCTTTCTGATATTTCATCTCTCGTCAGTAGATGCACGATGCCCTTTTGAGCATATAACACACCGTGGTCGACCAGATTTTTCACAGAGGTGTTCTTTGCACGGGCGAGTGTATCCGCTTCACCAAAATTCATGTCATTAAAGGCAAATTGCGAAAACAGGTCAACGCAAAATCGGCTATCGCGGTCAAGCTCGCCGTCCTGTTCGCTGAAAAAGATATCCAACTCCTGATTGATGATTTGCAGCGCACTGCGCACGCCCATAGGCGTACCGTCTGCCTCTAACACCTTGGAAAAGCGGGAGTAGACCCCTATGCCAGGCCCAATTGCGGACTGCGCGAGGTCGACCGGTGCTATGTTGCTGCGTTGAAGTTTAATGAGGGCAGGCTTGAGTTCGCGCTTGAGTGTATTGATAAAGTCTCGGCGTGTGCACACCGGCGCGTCGTCTGCGCGCTTGCGGCAGACGAGGACGATGGAGGAAGCGAGTGCGTTGGTGCCTATCCCGATTGAACGGTTGGCCATTTCCGTTCTCATTGGCCATGTACCGGTAATCGCAAATCCGGCCTTTATAATCGCCGAAAGCATGGTTTCCCATCCGGTGGAGGCAGTTTGTTTTCTGCCATCATCATCTTCATCCGATTCGCTTTGCTTGAAGGCATAATAGATCGTGACGGGGACATCCTCGCGTGCGTAAACATTGACTTGCTGGAAGCTCCGCAGCATACCTTCTTCAAAGAAATGGCGTGCCTTCTCAACGCTGCCTTCAAATCGATAGGGTGTAGCGACCAATTCCTCGACCTTTGGCACGAGCATGGTTCTGAAAAGCTTTGGATATGTATCCTTTAATGTCCGCCGCATCCATATATAAAAGAAATCAGATAAATCAGCGTAAACGATATTGTTGTAATAGGGCGGGTCTGTTGAAACCATAATGTTGCGCAAGCCGTTATCGCTCTGAGCGTCAAATTGTCGGGCAGTAGCATTTATTGTGGCTGGAAACTGAATAACACATTTCGTTACCCAACCTAACATATTATCAAAACATCCTGACGAGTTGCTGAACGGATTACCCTCGGCAAAATCCCATACCATAGGAATAGCTTGACGGCCAAAAGTGTTTCTAAGCCCATCGCGGGTAATATCCCAGCTGCAAATAGATGAACCCCGGTCTGCCATTTTATCAATTATAAAGGCTAAATAGACTCCTACAGCCTGCCCATAGGCAGTTGCACCTGTTCCGCCTTCGGCCAAGGTGATAGGGTCGTTGTGCATCCCTGCGATAGCGGCATCCTCCTCCGCTTTCTTCTGGGCTTCTTGCACCAATTCACTGAAAGTGGTGAGTACGGTCAGTTGGCGGTTGGTAAATAAATTTGAAAAGTTGGTAAGCCCATAATTCGGAGTTTGAAAATTCCGAGGATTATGGGTGATTATTGCATTCGGATAATCCTCGGGCATTGGAGTTTGTGTAGCAAGAACTTGCTCAGTAGTGGGTGAAAGGTATATTCTTCCATTTAACCCTTCACCTACAACTGCTATTAATTGGGCGCCCATTCGCCCTTGCTTTCCTTCATCTCGTATGTAAGGAAATGCAACAGGTGCTTCACAACAAATACAAGTCGCGCCACGTCTGTTTACTGTACCTTCACGCGATACTTTACCTTGCCTCACCACATAAGAAACTTGCCCATTTTCAATAATAGGATCGACATAGGCTTCTTTAACCTTTTTCTTAGAAAGTTCAAATGAACGGACTAGTGGCATCTCGCACCCGCAAGCCGGGTTCGGGCATTTTACTGTCCGCGCCCAAATCCACGCGATGACCGTAGCCTCGCCGCCCTGCTCTTTAGGCACAGTGACCTTTGGATATAAATGGCCGATTCGTTTGAAAGCTTCCTGCTTCATCCACTCGCCGTAGTAATGTATGTCCTCGGCCAGTCCCCGTGCGCCTGTCCAATTGCTTTCATTCCCGAGATGTCTGCGTGCGTCAGGGTTCACCGGCGACTTTCCCGCAAACCTCGGCGGTATTTCAATCATGGCCTTGTTGATCATCACGGCTACAGGATTCAAGTCACAGGCGTGCGCTTCCAGACCGAGGCGCTGTGCTTCCAGCGGAATCGTTCCACCGCCCGCAAACGGGTCAAGCAAGGCAGGTGGGTTATTGTTCGTGGACTTCATGATCTCTGCTTTGGCCTCGGCCAGTATTTCTTCATTGTTGGTATTCTCCCATTTTACCAGCTTTTCAAGGATTGCAAACAGCCGCTGGCGTTCCTTTGTCTGCTCCTCCTCGGTGGGGAACTGCTCCGGGTGAGAGGACGGGTCGTCCACTAACGACGACCATATGACAGCCCGCGCGGTAGCCAAGGGACGCCGAGCCCACCACAAATGTAGCGTGGACGGATGCCCGTGTCGAATAGATTTCTCCCGCACAGATGCTGCATTGATCGCCTCCAAAGGAAGTGCCACTTCGATTAGTTTTTTGTTAGCCATATGAACCCTCATTTCTGGAAGATAATTTCCGCGTTATTGACCAGTTCCGCGATGTCAAAATTTACGCCGATTGAGGCAAAATCCGGCGCAATGCGGAAGGGCTTTTTCAGATAAATAGTATGTGTCAGCAAACCGTCTACCTCGACGATTGCCAAGATAAATTCGTCAGGTTTATTAAGCGCGGTGAGGATCTCATTTTTAGTCACCGTAACAGACGTCGAGCCCTTTGCCCGACCTTTCACTTCAATAAAGCGCAGACAAGCGGAGTCATGCCGTAACTCCTTGGGTATTGTGGATTCAATATCGTAGCCACATTTATCAGCACTGACGTCGTGCGGCATAAAACCGAGCTCAACTTCAATATCCATGACGGCTTTCATGGAAGCGTATTCTACAGCCTTACGGTCTCCCTGTCCGAAGGTGCCTACATTAGGATTGCCGGTTAGCTGATGAAGTAGCCCGCGAGGAATAACCAGCGCGCCACCTACCACGATCGGAGGCATCGCGGAGATCATTTTTTCCGTTTCAAGTTCGGCCAGCCTACGCTGCATACGCGCTTCTAACTCTTCAGCGCGTCTTGAGGCAAGCTGTGAGTTTAGCCTGGCGTTTATTTTCCCTGCGGATTCTTTTTGTTTCAAATCGGCAGATCTGAAATCCCAATACTGTATTTCGGCAGTCAGTCGTTCCTTAACTGCCTTTGCAGTCTTGTCAATCATCTTGGTTTTATGTGCCTTAACCTGCGCGAAGTGTGCCGGGATGATCTGCGCAATAGCGTAACCGCGAGCACGGTCTTCCACGCCGGTGTGCAGCCAGTCCTGCTGGTTGATATAAACACGGATTGTGGCCTGCTCATCGACCGAGGTTGCTCTATAATCTAAATACGGCGCATAACCAGCACTTCGAGCAGTGCCATCCTCTTTGATTTCAACGAAATGAGTATTTTTCGAGATAACGCGTTTGGAACCATTGGGCAAGATAACGCCATCGCAAACAGCATCCTCTATGTAAAAAAGCAAGCGTGCTTCCGTACCGAAGTCGCCTTCATCAATAAAGATAGCGCCGCGTTTGAGTACATCGATATTGCGCTCACGGATTAAGTCAATCGTGGCCTCCAGAAGCGGATTGCCAGGGCAGACCAAGGAAGCTGGTATGAGTCCCTGCACGTTGCAGTATTCCTTGTCAAAGCAGATGCGTTCATACCGCTGCAGCACAGATTCACCAAAGCCGATCTGCATATCTCGATTACGCACGGCAAAAGGTACCGATGAGATTTCATAGCGTCCGCTCTCACGCGGGCGAATCTTCCCGCCGACACTTCTGAAAGCTTCGACGAAAAACGCCTCGACAAAGTGAGGCTGCAGCTTGTGGGCTTCGATACGCTCCATATCCTCCCGGATTGCCATTATCTTGTGGATGTCCATGGTATCCTCGGTCAACGCACGTTCTTCGAGCAAGGATTTCAGTGCGGCGCGTTCAAGCGAATTGTCTACGACCTGATAAAGCCGCGCGCGGACATCCGGATCATTTCCATAGCGCACAGCTTCAATAAGCAATTCTCGCAAAGAACGATTGTTGAAGGTCATTTTACCGAGAATATCAAAGACTTTTCCACCGAGGGCTTCGCGTTCTTGTTCCAATTTCTCGAAAAGACGCTGGAATACCATGCCTTCACGTGTTTCATTGGATACAAGATTCCAAAGGTGGCAAACTTCAGTCTGACCGATACGGTGGATTCTGCCGAAACGCTGTTCGAGACGGTTCGGATTCCACGGCAGGTCATAGTTAACCATTAAGTGAGCGCGTTGGAGATTGATACCTTCACCGGCAGCATCCGTAGCAATAAGGATGCGAACATCTTTGTCCTGTTTGAATAGCTCCTCCTTTTTTCTGCGCTCATCGCGTAGCATACCACCATAGATATTGACGACAGCCTCGTCATGCCCAAAAAGGGAGCGTATTTTCTCGGTGAGGTAACGCAGGGTATCCTTATGCTCAGTGAAAATAATGAGCTTTTCGAGATGACCGTCGGATCCAAGCATATTCTCGTTGTCCTGCAAAAGCTTGGAAAGCTCGTCCCATTTTCGATCTTCACCGCTTGCACGGACTTCGTTGGCCATGCGCTCAAGGCGTTTTAATATCTTGATTTCTGCCTCCAGCTCGCTAATTGTGGTAGCGGCAGATGCCTGATCAGCTACGTTTTCTTCGGCCTCTTCCAGTTCACTGGAGGGAAGATCGTCCTCGTCATAATCTTCAGGCATAGCAAATTTTGCGTTGTAATCCGCTGCGCGTTTTCCGAGCTTCTCCTCAGTTAGCCTGTTTTCAAGGCGCTCGCGGCGGCGACGCAATGATTGATAGATTGCTTCCGGTGAGGATGCCAATCGACGCTGCAATATGGTCAACGCGAAGCCGACGGTTGTTTTGCGCTCATTGTTGAGCTGATCGGCGCGGTTAAACTCCTCTTGAACATAGTCTGTCACGGCAGCGTATAGCTGTGATTCCATAGGCGACAGGTCGTAATTAACGGTATAGGCAAGCCGCTCCGGGAACAGCGGTGTACCGTCAAATTTCAACAGTTCTTCTTTTACTAACCGGCGCATCACATCGGATACATCGACAGTTTGGTTGCTGGAGCGGGCAGCTCCCTCAAAGCGATCTTGATCAATGAGAGACATGAAGAGTTGGAAATCTTCTTCTTTTCCGTTATGGGGGGTAGCTGTCAGTAACAGGAAATGACGCGTAATGCCGGACAATAGTCGTCCCAACTGAAAGCGTTTAGTGTACTTGATTTCCCCGCCCCAAACCGTAGCCGACATCTTATGCGCTTCATCACACACGATCAAGTCCCAATCCGTAACACGCAGTTTCTCTTGTATTTCCTTATTTCGGGACAGCTTGTCCAATCGGGCAATGCATAAGTTCGTTTCCGCAAAAACGTTACCGGATATGGCAGACTCGATGCGGTCATTCGTCAGTATCTCAAAGCGCAGATGAAATTTACGGTAAAGCTCATCCTGCCACTGCTCAGCCAAATTACCGGGGGAAACGATAAGGCAACGTTTTAAATCGCCGCGAATAATCAGTTCCTTTAAGAATAGCCCTGTCATAATAGTTTTGCCAGCTCCGGGGTCATCCGCTAATATGTAACGCAGAGGGAGACGTGGTAGCATTTCTTGATAAACAGCGGAAATCTGATGCGGAAGTGGCTCGATTGCCGATGTATGTACAGCCAAATACGGGTCAAAGAGATGTGCGAGATTGATCCGGTACGCTTCGGATGCAAGACGCAATAAATTACCGTCGGCATCAAAGCTCCACGGCAAGTTATTATCCAAAATATCAATACTATCTTCGTTTTCTCTATAAATCAGTTGGCTGGCTAGAAGACCGCGACTGTCCTTGAAAGTGATTTCAAGAACGGCGGTACCGTACCATTTTACTGCAACCACTGAGACAGGCTCTTTGCTTATTATGCCAACGACACTGCTGCCGGCAGTTATATCTTCAAGTCGTGCCATACCTCGACCTTCCTTCCCGAAAAAATACAAGCGTGCATCTGATTTTCTCATAAATGGTGTGTAATAAAACGGCTCTATCTATTATTATCAGGTATCATTTCCATAATGTCCCCGATATCAACACCCAGAGCGGTGCAGACCTTAATAAGCACGTCCATGCTGACATTTTCGTTTTTTGAGAGTTTAGCAACCGATGCGGGGCTGAGTCCGGCCGCTTCTTGGAGATCTTTTTTCTTCATATCCCGATCTATGAGTAATTTCCATAGTTTTTTGTAACTCACAATCATATCGGCACCTCACAGATTAAACTTGCAGATTAAGTTAATATTATTATTTCAGGAAATATTCATGTATGCAATATAAAAGTAAATAAAAGTGAAGGAAATTTACATCTATATGAAGTTAGAGAGGATACAAACGGAAATCTGTTTGTATCCTCTCTTTATTGTGATGGTTTACGTTCTACAAACCACACTGTTGCGAGTTGTTGCACTGATACAAATAACTGTCTTTATTACGCGTAACTATATATTTCTGCGTAAAGGGTGCAACCCCCTTAACAAAAAGTTCCCTCAAAACTGCTGTCCGAGAGAACATAAAACACACTATCAAAAATATTACAAACCTCTTGGTACCAAACTATTTCCACTTCTATCACCACGACCGTCTCCACGTATTTCGTCCAAGGAAACATCGCAAACGCTAAAACATTCCTTCAAATGGAAATTCCGTATATTTGATCAGTTGAATGTAACATATATTTAGTTGTGTTACATTAGAAGTTTTAACTTTGACCTCACATATCCTCTACCTTTTCGCCTACTGTACCGCAAGATCATATAGGCTGAGGCGTTGTTGGGTGTGACAAAATCCTAGAAAGTTATAAATAATTCTGTGCAATATCTTCAATGGGATAAATGGCCGTTTAAGGGTAACATAGGCATTAAATATTCATATTTTGTCATAGAATTGCTCTTCTGTGTAATAATTCTATGCAATGCTATTGAATCTAAAAATATTTAACGGAATACATTTATTGGTATCCCGTTAATTGTTGATGCCATCAACACCGTCAAAACGACTTCAGTTGTATGGTGTTTTTCGTTACGTTATTGAGAGACTAAACTAGCCTGAATAAGTGCTTTGGCCTCATCGAACTGATTACGATGAAATTTTATTCATAGTCCAGCTGAGCACATCCAAACAGTTATCGTGCAAATAGTATCCTGAGGGGCTTGAGACTCTGCGCCGAAACGCATTTCAAGGTATTGGCCAGATGGCATCTTTGGCCATAATAATTTTCCTTTAGCCTCTCCTTCAACCCTTCCTTTCGCCTCAGCCTTCTCTGCATTCAGTCTTGATGCTTCAACTACCATGAGTTCATCTAGGATGGCTTTTTTTTCGGTCAAAAATATTGTTCTCTTTGCTTGGGATCGGCACTGGACTCTTCCAATCTTTCATTTCAAATACCACTTTCTCATTTTTCCTAATTCTAGCAATATCTATCTAAATGAAATATGCAATTCCTTACCCAATCCTGTTGCCAACTTTTTCAAAAATCGCAAAGAAGGATTTGCTTCGCCAGCTTCTAATCGACTAATATTACTTTGGCGAGTGCCTATGGATTTTGCTAAATCTTCCTGTGTTAGCCCCTGCTTTATTCTAGCTTCAATGATTTCTTTTATGATTTCATATTCTGGTTCCAAATCCTTAACGGCCTGAGCAGTTTCCGGATCTTTCAATAATTCTGCCCGAACCTCTTCCCACGGGGCACCCGTTCTCTGTTCCATTATAAATACCTCCTTCGATAATCTTCCATACGACGATAAGCAATTTCCATCTCTCGCTTAGGTGTTTCTTCAGATTTTTTCAAAAAACCGTGGAGCAACACAAAAGTATTACGGATAGGGAGAAAATAGAATATTCGAGATGCATCACTGCCTAGTTTGATCCTGAGTTCCCATAAACCTCTATAATTACCACCTTGAAGTGCCTTTGTATAAGGCTCTCTCAGATCAATACCGTATTGTTCTAAAAGATCAATCTCAAAAAGGGCTTTAGCCTTTAGCTTTGCTGGCAATGAATCAAGGAACTCTTTTACTTGGTTTTCACCGTTTTCCTTTTCGTAAAAAATGACTGTCCACATTATTTCCTCAATTCCTCCCTCAATCATTATAGCATATATGATATATAATGTGATAATTGATCCTAGGCTATCTGCCTATTTGCAAGACTAATCAGCTTCAGCTCATAGGCCGACCTATACAAGCGGCCTATGAGCTGATCCTAATAAGATTTTGGCGAGTGCCTTGTCAGCACAAGCTTCCCATTGACGCGTCCTATCGTCGTATCTATCCCAACAACCAACTTAGCAAAAATCTGCTTAGTCAAACGCTTGATTTCCTCGTCAGATGCGTTCAGTGGGTCGTATGTCTTAGCTACGTTTAATGCCTGCTCCCATTTGCTAACGTATCCTTTCATCTTCCATAGCTCCTTTCTTTGATGTTTTAATACTCAATAATAAGAAGTTTCCTTCATATATAATAAGCCTCCCGCTTAGCCAAACATCATCCTTAGTCTTTCGGCCTCATCTTCAGCCAATGAACAAAATCCTTCCTTACAAGTTTTCACGATTACTACGGTTCCGACGAGAATATCGCCGTAATAGTTGATCCTGTTTGGAGGCAGCCCCATAAGCTTCCCTTCCTCATTAATTAAGAATCCAATATCATCCTTGAAAAATACGTGTTCGATGTATCCCCCAACTAGAGATTGAAGGCTTGCCAAATCATGGTTGACCTCTTGTATTTCCGCTGGAAATCCTGGTTCAATAACGACAACACGAAGCATGTTGAAATCACCTTTCCTTTCCTATATAATGGCACCCACTTAACAACCGTTAATGGGTGCCTCTCTTCTGGAACTCAGCTTAATTTTGTTCCTTAATTTTTGCACTCATTTGAACAGCCGCTTTTTCAGCCGCAACAGTGAGCAATACCACTCCACTCCCTTTTCCAACCTTTTCCCCGATCATTTCCATGATCACTTTCTCGAAAAAATCGGCTGTGGCAAAGGCTAATTCCTTGTTCCCTTCGCAAAGAAAGTTAATCGCTATCTTTTCAAGTGCCTCCGGTTCCGGCAAATTCGGCAACGCGTCTAATGTTTCAACAAAAAGTTGTCTTTCGTTCTTCTTATCAAGTTCGCGAGCTTTTTCAGTCGCTTCATGGATGTACTCTGTGTCTACATTCAAGGCTTGAAATCCTGCAAATCCAAAGCTACATTGCCTTTGTACATGCATATTTAACCGGATGTCCTTTTCCTGAATATCGAAACAGCCTGGATTATAAACATGCAGTAAGAAAAGTTCCTTGGGTGTTTTACCACCAAAGATGGCTTCCGGCCCTGAGTCCCTCACAAAGTAAAACTTCTTTTCCTCGGTTCCAAGAACACCTTTAATCTCAACGGTCGTCTGTATTGACATGGGTGATCAGTCCTTCAAATTTTAAAAATGGCGCTTTTCTCAGCCGCTTCCATTAGATCGTCAGCAGCAAACCACTCATCCGTGAATTTCTCTAGCTCAGGTTGCGACCCAGCGTTTCCGCCGAGTACACAACCCATACACTGGAATTCCAGTTTTTTCTTTACTTGGAGATAATGAGCCATAAACTCATGGCTCACGTAAGCTGCTCCATCAGTCACGAACACAATGTCTGCATTTTTGAAACGACTTTGCTTTTCAATGACCTCTAATGCCGCTCCCAACGGTCGTTCAAAATTCGTTCCTCCATTTATGAACTCCGTTGCAATCCTCAACATATCTGTCACTGAGATTTTGCCACGGCGAAAGGTCATAGTTTCACCTACGTTAGTAGCAAATGGAATGTAAGCGAAGTCACGACGTTGCCGCCTAGCGATCATGGCAATCGCTAAGGCAAACCCTGCTGCTTGTTCCTTTTGGCTCTTCATACTGCCCGATTGATCTAAGCACAATATAATGGGGCCTTTCCCTGCCGAATCTTTCCCTTCGGGCGAATATTGGAGTGTTTGCTTTTCCGTAAACCGTCGATAAAAGTCTAGTTTGGTAGCAGAGTTGTTGAGCATTGCTAGTTCCGTTGGGAGCAAAAGCTCAGGGTTATCTCCTTGTACAATGCCGTCTCGTTCAACCGAGAAAACATGCTTTGACTTCTGTTTTTTCCGCGCAATAGCTTTAAATCTACCTGCCCACTCGGCTACCCGTTTTATTTTCGGGTTTTGCTTAAGATGTTGTGCCAGTTCAAGCTGTTGACGAAGGGGAATTTTCTGCATTTCTGCCTCTCCAGATCCTGGTTGTGAAGTGGAAACAAGGTCTTGGATGCTATCTTTGGCTTGCTGAGCGCTCTGACTTGCTTGAGAGAGTATATCTCCTGCGTTCATGCCATCGCCCAATTGCTGGCTGATCTGCTCTTGCAACTGATTCACTTGATTTTCCAACGTTTGTTTTGCCTCCTCTTGCTTCTTAGTTGGTTTTTTACCTTGCATGTCACTTTTGTTAATCGACTGCTCGGCTTTCTGCAACTGTTGTTGTAGCTGCCTTTGCTGATCGAGCGTTTTTTTGAGTTGTTCGTTAGTTTTTTGCGCTTCCTCAATGTATTTAATGACTGTTTCGCCCATCGAAATCGTTCCAATAGCCGCTGAAAAATCATCAAGCACGGTTTGATCACGAAGTTCTTCATATTCCTTCGTATTCATCATTTTTTGAATTAACGGTCGATGAGCTGCCGCCTTCCCGCTGGCTTCAGGATTAATTTCCGGAGTAGCCTTATAGAGGCTACTCCACTGGTCGCCCATGAGATTGACGTAGCCTGGGAAAACATTCTCTCCTTGGGCTTCGA
>JARLHV010000054.1 GCA_031292055.1 Desulfosporosinus sp. | reverse complement strand
TTACATCACATTTGAAACAAACGGAGGAACGAGTATGCTGACAAAAGAAGAAATGCCCGCTTGTCCTGTTGCCACAACAGTACAGCTTATCGGCAGTAAGTGGAAGCTGTTGATCATGAGAAATCTGCTCGCTGGAACACAGCGCTTTGGCGAACTGAAAAAGAGTATTCCCGGCATCAGTCAAAAGGTACTGACGGATAGCCTTCGCTCTATGGAGGAGGACGGAATCATAACGCGCAAGGTCTACGCCGAGGTGCCGCCTCGTGTGGAATACAGCCTGAACGAGCTGGGTGAAAGTATGCGCCCGATTATTAGTGCGATGGAGCAGTGGGGCACTGCCTATAAAAACAATCAGTAAACGCTCAACCCGAATCCAAAAAAGATCATTGTCCAGAAGAAGTGAACGCAAGTTCTTCGACTCAAAAACAAAATGCGTTGGTGCGAGACATGACATCTTATCACCAACGCATTAAATATTGCCTTTTTCATATGTTTCCACAAAAAAGCCACGATTGTTATCATTATTCTTTAAAATATTGATTGGACTTATTTGAGATCCTGTGTTTCTTTGGAGGATCTACGAGCCTCTAGCGTTTCTAAAACATTGCCAAGTTTCACCCTTAACAAACACAATGACTTAAACTTGCAGTGGCGGTATATAACCGGTTTCGTCTTAGCAATTTAGCTTCTGCGTGATTTTTACAGATTCCTATTGAAAAATTCGAACATTTTGCGTGTTATCCTCTCAGTTGGCCAATCTCCCTTAAAAAAGGATACACCTCCCCCTACCCCAGAAATTAATCTTCCTATTAAATTGTCTAGACTCTATGCGCTGCTCAAAATTAATTCGGCATTAAACTTCAGCAGATATAGCCCTTTCAATAAAAGCCTTACCATTTCTCTTTGAGTTGTAAAATGTTCTTTCAGGTGTCTTACTAAAAACAATTGCATGATATTTGATGCAATAAATATCAAACAAAGCACAGCTTCTACTGCGTTCCCTCCATGCACAAAACAATGCCCTAAGCCACATTCAGTTTTCAAGTTATTGAAAATCGAATTCTCAATATCCCATCGTGCTCTGATCATTTTAAATAAGGTCTTAAGCGTCATTTCCATACATGTCGTTACGATCATAATCTGTGTGCGTTTCTTGTCTTTATGTTTAATTGCAAATTTTACAAAACGCAACGGCTGCTCTACCTTGTCCATAGTAAAGGTTGACTCGTAAACTTTAACTTTCTCAAATCCTTTTTCATCTTCCCAAACCTCTACTGCATCCGTCTTATTGACCGTCTTTTTTACGAACCGCAAACTATTGTTGTTGTTATTTTTTGCTCGGACAATTACATCAATACCCAGACTTTTGCAGTGATTAATCCAGATGGAATTACAGGCTAGGGCATCATAAACTACAACATCAATCAGTTCTTTATGACTCTTCACGACGCTTGAGATCAGCCTTTTCGCTACGTTCAACTCACCTTCATCCTTTGAAACAGAATCTTGTCCGGGCTTGTACATCTCAAAACCAATAACCAGTTTGGGGCCGATCCCTACTATCGACATCACAGCGCCACTGTGGAAACTATGAGTTTTTTCACCTGTGATATTTTTCAAGCATTCAGGACAGCTTTTCTTATTGCTCCCAAAGAATTTTGTTCCATCTATTGCAACCACAGTGTATCCGTCAATTGTTCCATTTTCGAAAACTTTATTCTCAACTGACTTTTTTACAGTGTGTTGACTTATTTGTTTTAGTCCATTTATATCAATTACTTTGAGTGTATCCCTTATTGCATCTACCTGCGGCAACTTGGTTCCTCGGGGAAACAGTTTACTAAACTCATTATTCTTGATCATGAAATTTAGTTCGTTAAAGCTTTTTATCCTAAGCAAGAAGCCAAATAGTACCGGTAGAACAACCTGACCTATGCTATAAGTTGGGTTAACTCTTCCATCAGACAATTTATTCAAACCACGTTCGAGATAATAAACATTTTTCATGTATCTTACTAATTTTATAAAGTAGTTTTGCCTCATTTCGTCCTCTCTTCCAATCTGATTTTAGCAGGAATCAAGAGAGGGAAAAAGCCCGAATTTGATACACTTTTAAAATCTGTGAAAATACCAGTGAAATCAATGGTTTGGCTGTGGTAGAGACTAAACTGCTGAGTCTGAAAGAGTTCAAGAAGTATTTTGACAGCTCTAATGAGTACCATATAGTAATTGCTTCCAATTAGTCCGCACTGCATGCGGTTTTCCTGATACTTTTGATAGCAGTCCAATAAATCTGTATTGAACAAAGTTTCACCAGACGCATCAAAATATTTTCAGATAAGTCTAAAGTAATGATTCTTGTAGCTTATTAAATTAGATTTACTGATGCCTAAAGCTTCCATTAGATTTAATGCCTGTTGGATTGTTTCAGCCAATGTTACTTGTTCCATATGAACTCCTCCTATTTAAGTGTAGTTACTTTAACCATAACCTAAATAGCGAGTCGTCATAAGCCGTCAATATATTATTCCGATTAATCTCACATTTTGCTTATAAAAACAAAGTGATTTTAAGAAACTGAAAATAAAAACGGAATAATAAAAAAGTCGGAATAATACGTGGGGGCAAAATCTTTCATTCCATCCGCACGTTCATTGTATCGTTCCTGGTGGGGGACTTCCCAATGATGGACTTCGCTTTGTCCGTTCTCGTAAGAAGTTTTTTATTCCCGTTAAAGTTATTTCGAAAAAGTTCAAAGGTAAGTTCCTTGACCTTCTAAAACAGGCCTATGACAAGGGGGAAATTGCGTTCTTTAACGAGGCTACCAAACTTGCGTTAAGAAGCAATTTCCTTTCTCTCACGAACACATTATACACCAAAAACTAGGTTGTCTTTTGTAAGAAACCGTTTAAATCTCCCGGTCATGTTGTTCGTTATCTTGGACGCTATACTCACAGAGTCGCGATTAGTAACTCGAGAATTCTGGCGTTTGACGGTCAATCGGTTAGCTTTGCCTGGAGGGATTATAAGGATGGCAATAAATCCAAAGTTATGAAACTTGATGCTACTGAGTTTTGTAGACGATTTCTTCTTCATGTTCTACCGAATCGCTTTGTTAAGATCAGACATTATGGTCTACTTTGTAGCCGAAATATTAAGTCAAAGCTTTCTCAATGCATGAAAATGACTGGAACCAAGCTCTTGCCTCAAACTATTAAAATTCAGAAAGACGCTAAAGTCTGTCGGTGCTGTGGAAGTACTGATGTTATTACGATTCTTGTTCCTAATTCTTTGGCTACGAGTTCAAGTGCATGATCGCAGTGGAATTGAATAGTTACGCGAAACTACCTAATTTTGGGGAGGGGGGAAGTCTATCCATTTTTCAGGAGTTTAGCTTAACATTTTAGTTTCAAAAGTAAAATGTTCCTTTAAATATCGTTTCCCATAAATTTATAACCCAAATAGAAAAGATTGAATTCCCATAGTCCAACTGTCGCTCGGCAGACGGTTCAGTACAACCAGAGATTCATGAGGTTCAGTATTCTGCACCAATTATTACGTTCTTTTAAGCTATTGACTTTAATCAATGGCTTTTTCTCTATGCACGAACCTCATAAATCTCTAAACGTTATGACAATAAACAAGCACCAGCCTTTTATAAGGACGCTGGTGCTCTTAATTCGCACATGCGGATAGCTCATTTCCCCCTAGATCAAAGTCGACGTGCTTATTTGTGGCAACTACACATTATTAATTGGTTGTTACTTCTGGCCCATCCCCAGCTGCAAAATGTTCAACATTGCCATTGGCATCCTTATAGGTCACCGCAGGTAGAACTGAACGATCTGTTAGGATAGCCTTGGTACTATTATTAATTACTTGACCAGCAAATGTTATGACATAAATGTCACCACCACTTACCACATCTTGCGTCACTTCAGCAGTATGGGCTGAATTATTAGCATATTCTAAATCTAAAGCCTGACCGTTTCCGAATATCACTGTGCCTACTGGAATGTTGGTTACTGGGATAGTACCCAATATCTGAACTTTGTAAGTGACAGTCTGACCACTTATGGCGACAGTTAGCACTTGGTTTGCAGCCGCTACAGCACTGTTAAAACCTGTTACGTTTGCGGCAGCTATGCTTTCAACCTCCGTGCTACCATCGCTATAAGTTCCAGTCACTACCAGCCCAGTTATATCCAGACTATCGCCGATATTATAGTTTACCTTGGTGGCAGGGGTTGTTATGGCTACACTTTGCAGAGTTTTTGTTGTACCACCTATAGCTTGAAAAGGATTGCCGTATTTTGTAGCATAATCTTTTGCGGTTGATGGACTATATCCAATAATCGTCGTTGTGACTGGAATTGTGTTTGCACCATCATAGATAGTTGTCGTTGCTGAGTTAAATGTAATACTAGTTAAGCCTGTGCAATTATAAAAAGCCTCATTACTAATGCTTGTGACTCCTTGCGGTATGCTAATACTAGCTAAGCCTATGCAACTCCCAAAAGCACCCTCATCGATACTTGTGACTCCTTGCGGAATACTAATACTAGTTAAGCCTCCGGGACACGCTATTAAACTAGTCCCTGCTTTGTTATAAAGCACACCGTCTATACTTTCGTAGTTTAAATTAGCAGCAGCTACTGAAATACTAGGTAATTCTGTGCAATCGCCAAAAGCACTGTCGCCGATATTTGTTACGCTTTGCGGAATGTTAATAGTTGTTAAGCCTCTGCAACCGTAAAAAGCTCCGATGCCTATACTGGTTACTCCTTGCGGTATGCTAATACTAGTTAAGCTACTGCAATCGGAAAAAGCGAAGTCACCGATGCTTGTTGTTCCTTGCGGTATGCTAATACTAGTTAAATTTGTGCAATGCCAAAAAACATCGGAGCCGATACTTACGACTCCTTGCGGAATACTAATGCTAGTTAAGCCCCTGCAATTGGAAAAAGCGAAGTCACCGATGCTTGTTGTTCCTTGCGGTATGCTAATACTAGTTAAGCTGCTACAATAGGAAAAAGCCCCGTAACCTATACTTGTGACTCCTTGTGGTATGCTGATAGTTGTTAAGTTGCTGCAATTGGCAAAAGCAGCGTTGTTAATACTTGTTACTCCTTGCGGTATGTTAAAACTAGTTTTTCCTCCTGGACATACTATTAAACTGGTCCCCGCTTTGTTAAAAAGCACGCCTTCAAAACTTTCGTAGGCCAAATTATTAACATCTACTGTAATACTAGTTAAGCCTGGGCAATTAGCAAAAGCTCCGATGCCGATACTTGTTACTCCTTGCGCTATGCTAATACTAGTTAAGCTACTGCAATCGGAAAAAGCCTCGTAACCTATACTTGTTACAGGAGCTCCACCTAACGTACTAGGAATTGTAACAGCTCCTCCGGCCCCCGTGTACCCCGTAATTGTGGTCACCCCAGATGTTACAGTGTAAGTATAATCCCCGTCCTGTGCCGCTTGTACTAGATTGCTACAACACAATAAAATAGTCATCATCATTAGACCAACCAAAAATGTAGATACTTTGCTAATTTTAGGTATTCTCATGATCTACCTCTCTTTCATATTTTTGTATCGTTTGGAAGCCTATGGTTCACCTAACTTAATTCAATTCTATACATTTATTCCAAATCCTTTATGTCTAATGTTAAAATTTTCTCAGACTTGAGTCCGATAACGAACATTACGTCCACTTATTTGAAATTTAATTCCTCGTTTTTATCCGAATTTGGCCGTGAGCGACGATTTAAGTGTTTTCAATTTCTATTTTTTTGCACGCTGAAAGCATGTTTTGGATAAAATACAAAAGTCTATTTTTCTCCCATTTTCATCGATTTACTATGGTGTTTGTTTTGACAACTAAATATTTTATTTCATCAGTATTACTTTTGAAGTTATGGATTAATAGAAACCTCTAAGGACGCTAGAACTACCACTTTTTGATAATTAAGATAAAATGGATACAAAATCATTTCTCAATATTTCTTTCTAAATTTAAACGTAAGTTTTGATTCCAATAAGTCGCTTAATCATCTCACACCTTTCCCGCGAAATTAGGGGAAACATGTTGCCAAAAAATATAAAAGTCCCTACATTTAGTAAGGGCCTTAACGTTCTTCAACCAATTATTTTATCGACACTCCAAGGGCAGCCGCTAATCGTGCGAGTATACATATTTGAGGATACTTTAGGCCAGACTCAATGCAATGAAGATGATTAGCATTCATACCGCAAATAGCGGCTAACTGTGCTTTGGATAGCTTACGCCATTTGCGGTAGTAGTTTATGTTTTTGCCAAGAGTTTGTTTGGCTAAGAGCAAGGTGAACTCTACCTCCTCTCACATCCTCCACAGCATCCATTTGCAGGTACCTAGCTCGTACTTCAGCTCAAATTACCTTCATTACCCCATCCACCTCGCTTTAGCATCTAAAGACTTTCATCCGATTGCCTGCGAGTTTTTCCTCAGCCGTATGGATGACCTGCTGAACTTTAACAACAGACCCCTCATGTCTGAATCTGATGGGGTGGGGTTTACCGTTTAGATCGAACCAGCAGACCATTTCCACGGGTTCAGCAATTAATTTCATGCGTACATTCGCCCATAATAAGAACATTTGTTCTTATTATGGCTTAAAATAGGCAAATTAGTAAAGGTAAGTTTTAGGGGAATGAGGCGTCCTATTGCCGGCCGCTTCTCTTCGGTTACGGGAGACGAGCTGATCGATCTTGATCTCTTCGTTGACGGGCTTAAAGCATATTGAGTGAGGTGTACCGTTGGTTTCGAAGCGGGTTAGGATATCGATGGGTAAGGAGGATTTTCATGGTGCTGGTGCTCCAAGATTCTTCCTTACTTCCTTACCATTTTAGAAATTTCCATTAATGACTCCATAAATTTAGGATCAAATTGGTTTGCATCAAGGTTTGTGAAGTAAGAGTTCTTGTCAATATTCCAATGTTGAAATACCTCTTTAATTTCCGGCCAAGTTGCCCGGTCACTGTTTTTCTTTTGAGCAGAAAAATAATATCTACTCATTTAAGACATCTGTTAAACTAGCCAATCTTTTTTAAGACCTTTAGGAATGTTGCTGGATTGTAAAAGGTCCTATACAGAGGTAAAACTTTTAATTATCAAAGGCATTTTATTCAAATGGCTCACTGAAAGAACTCAAAAAAGTTGTTTGATCCTCGATGCAAGCATATTTAAAGCCTTTACTGTTTCATCTGCTTCCAAAGAAAATCCTTTTTTTTGTTCTGAATATAAATCTTCAAGCGATCTATCACTCGGATTAGATAAAGATCTAACTCTTCTCAAGGCCACCAGCATTCCCTGGTACCAAAAATCGAGGCTCTTTTGAGTAGGGTTATCTGATTGTACTGTATAAGCAGCTATCTCCTCAGAATTATTGTGCATAATATTATTTCGGTTATTTTTAATTCGCTCAATAATAATCTCTTGAGCATCGCTATCAAGTTTCCCTAGTTCCTCATCTAAACCAGTCTTCAAAAGATCTTGGATATGATATGAATTTATTTCTCCTTTGATAAATTTACCCTTAAGCCTTTCTTTAAGGTGGCTCTCTATGTTAATTGCATCGATTTTCTTTGACGCTCGTTCTTCGGTGGTACCATCTAATTTCTTTCTTCTTTTAGTAAGCTCATATTGTTCATATACGTTATCTTCAATTTTCATTATGGCAGTAGAGGCTTTACCTTTCATGTTTTCAAGTTTATCCATGAAGGTTTTACAGAACTCAATAAATTGATTCTTTTCTTTAGGGTCTGCAGCAAGTTCATCGAGAGAACCGGTAATTTTATCCTCAACCAAAATACTCACCCCCATATGAAAGTATTCAGAGTGAGATTTGTCTTATTACAAATGGATCTTTTAGATATGTCATGTCATTTAACAGAGCGGTCACATCACTAACAACCAATAAAAATAGTTTGGTAAAGGTCTGAACGACGATTTCTATCAATAATGCAAAAAAGCCTTGAGGCGTACAACTTAATGTACCTCAAGGCTTTTGTTATGTATTCTCCACCAAATTCGAGGGTTTAGATGGCGGAGGCGAGGGGATTTGCACCCCTGTATCGAAGAGCTGCCACAAAAGCGTCTACGCGTGTATCCTTCAATTTAAATTTCGCCAGTCATGACTCCTAAAGGAAGGGATTCAGTTCAGGCTAGTTCGATAATCTTAGCTAACAACTCCGAGCATTGCTGTTAGAGCAGTCTACTTTTTTGACACCCTGACCCTTCACCGTAGGCACAGAAGGCAGGATGCTAGCGGCACTTAAGCAGCTAGAGCGTAATTATCGTTTGCAATTAAAAAGGTCCACCGTTTAACGAGACCAGGTGGAATCTCGACGCGCAACTCTTGCCACCGCTTCTCCGAGCGAGTCTAAAACGCCCCCATGTAAATGATCTACATCTATAGTATACCATATTTAAACTTAAAGCCAAGTTGAATATCTCTGGTATAATTACTTTTTTATGGGAAACTTTAATTAAGAGGTTAAAAACGTGACTAACTATGGTTTTAATAAGTTTGAAAGTCCTTCTAATAGCTTTTATTGCGATCTCTTAGAGCCCGCTCTATATCACGTTTGCCTTCACGTTCGGCAAGAACTTGTCGCTTGTCGTAATTTTTCTTGCCTTGCCCAACAGCTAATTCCACTTTAGCCATGCCCTGCTTTAAATAGATTTTAATGGGGACAAGTGTCAAACCTTGCAGCTGAATTTTCCCAACTAATTTATTAATTTCAGCACGGTGCAGTAATAATTTACGTGGCCGCAATGGGTCATGATTATAACGGTTCCCTTGTTCATAAGGGCTAATATGCATCTGGTAGACCCATACTTCGCCATCATTCAGACGAGCATAACTGTCTTTCAAATTCACCTTCCCGTTCCGGATAGATTTTATTTCTGTTCCGGTAAGGATGATCCCGGCCTCAACCCTATCCTCAATAAAATAATCATGGAAGGCTTTGCGATTTTCAGAGACGATTTTAATTCCCTCGTGAGGCATACTATTCCTCCTCTCACCTAGTACTTCAGTATAACACAAATTCCCTTTTTTAGCCAAATAAAACTAAGTTTATAGAATTCATTGGCGATCTACGCTTAAAAACACCTACAAATAAATAGCACGAAAGGGGCACTTCGTTTGAAGTGTCCCTCTTTGATTTGGCTTTATTAGCGGCAGAATAGAGCAATGAGTAAGTTTTAACTACTTAAGTACCATAGCCAAAAACAAAGAACTCAGCAAAAATATACCCGCTAAAACAGCTGTTGATTTCGCGAATAATTCGTCCATACCTTTTTTCTTGCCAAACATGCTCTCGCCAGCCCCTGTAATCGCCCCTGACAATCCAGCACTTCTACCAGACTGAAGCAATACAGCCGCAATGAGCCCTATGGAGCTGATGATCAAAAGAACAACTAAAGCAATTACCAATTAACTCACTCCCTAAATCCAAGCCTAGGTCACCATTTAATCAATTTTCTTATTAACCAATTAGGTATATTCTAGCACAGGCCCCATTAAAACTCAAGCAGCTTCAGGGCTGAGCACTTGCGCTGGCACTGGGTGAGTGAGCAAAGCGATTCTTGTTAGCCTGATTTATCTCGCTAACGCTTTCCTGCCGCGATAAACGGCACTTTCCCCAAGTTCTTCCTCAATTCGGAGCAGTTCGTTGTACTTAGCCACTCGTTCTGTCCGTGCCGGAGCCCCTGTTTTGATCATGCCTGCATTGACAGCAACGGCAACATGAGCGAGTGTGACGTCTTCCGTCTCGCCGGAACGATGAGAGACGACTGCTGTATATCCTGCCCGTTTGGCCATTTCAATGCAATCCAAGGTTTCGGTTAAGGTTCCAATTTGATTGAGCTTAATCAGGATCGAGTTAGCGCTTTTTTCCTTAATTCCACGCGCCAAACGCTCTGGATTCGTCACAAACAAATCATCTCCGACAAGTTGAACTTGGTCTCCCAAGCGCTCGTTTAATTTGCGCCAGCCTTCCCAGTCCTCTTCATCTAATCCGTCTTCTATGGAAATAATTGGATAGCGCTTGATTAATCCCTCATAGTAATCAATCATCTCGTCTGAAGTCTTCTTGATCCCTTCACCTACTAAATTATAGATCCCATTGTCGTAAAGTTCTGTCGCTGCCACATCAATGGCCAAAGCCACTTGTTCTCCGGGAAGATACCCTGCTCTTTGAATGGCATCAACAATGCAAAGGAGCGCCTCTTCATTGGATTCTAAGCTGGGCGCAAAACCGCCTTCATCTCCAACTGCGGTCGCCAGAGATTTTTCCTTTAAAACAGCTTTCAGACTGTGGTACACTTCTGTCCCCATGCGCAGGGCTTCTGCAAAACTTGATGCTCCTACTGGCATGATCATGAATTCCTGAATGTCTACATTGTTATCCGCATGTTTTCCGCCGTTTAAAATATTCATCATGGGTACCGGAAGCTCTTTGGCGTTTACCCCTCCTAAATATTGATAAAGAGGTAACCCTAAGGACTCTGCAGCCGCTTTAGCAGTCGCTAGAGACACCCCAAGGATCGCATTAGCTCCCAGGTTTCCCTTATTATCAGTTCCATCAAGTTCAATCAACATCCGATCTAACCCCGGTTGATCGAATGGATTCAAGCCCTCTATTTCAGGGGCAATTACCAAGTTGACATTTTCAACCGCTTTCAGTACCCCTTTGCCCATATAACGAGTAGCCTCTCCGTCTCTGAGTTCAACTGCTTCAAAAGCCCCAGTGGAAGCTCCTGAAGGAACAGCCGCACGACCTATTATCCCATCTGTGAGAACGACATCGACTTCTACTGTTGGGTTTCCCCGAGAATCCAAAATCTCGCGCGCATAAACATCTGTAATAAAACTCATCAAAATATCCCCCTTCATTTTAGAAAAACCCCCATTCGGAGTCTTTACTTACTCATTCACTACACACTTGCCCTTAAAATTAAAAATACTTCGAAACTCAAACGAATCCCTTCTGCATCGAAAACTCAAGTAACGATTTTCCCGTCATTTCTTTCGGCAGCGGAATGTGAAGCAAAGCCAAGATGGTGGGCGCAACATCGCACAAAGCGCCGCCTTCCAGCAATACTCTCCCTTTGAATTTATCATCAATTAGAAGGAAAGGTACCAAATTTGTAGAGTGGGCAGTTAGAGGAAGCATCGTATGCAAATCTAGTTTTTCTTCGGCATTCCCATGATCAGCGGTTATGAGCAGAGTCCCTCCCATTTTTTGCAACTCATTATAAATCTCACCCAAACATTTGTCGATTGTTTCTACCGCTTTGATCGTTGCCTCGAATACGCCAGTATGTCCGACCATATCCGGATTGGCAAAGTTAAGAATAATCACATCATGGGTATTTCCCTTGAGCTGTTCCAGGAGCGTTTGTGTCAATTCCGGTGCACTCATCTCGGGCTGAAGGTTATAGGTCGCGACTTTGGGGGAGGGAATTAGGATTCGTTCCTCACCTAAATTAGGTTCTTCAATTCCACCGTTAAAAAAGAAGGTCACATGCGCATATTTTTCTGTTTCGGCGATCCGCAACTGTTTTAGTCCATGTTGTGCAAGAACTTCTCCCAATGTGTTTTTCAGATTTTGTTGCGGGAACGCAATCGGTGCGCAGATCGTATCCTCATACTGAGTCATACACACAAAGTGCACTCGCGGGTGAACGGGGCATTCGAACTCTGTGATTTCTTCGTCTGCAAAGGCATGGGCAATTTCCCGTGCTCGATCGGAACGGAAGTTAAAGAAGAGCACACTATCCCCCTCTTGAATGGTGCCAACTGGTTTCCCCTCCTCATCGACAATCACGGTTGGCAACACAAATTCGTCGGTCACACGCACATCATAGGAACTCTCCAGAGCCGCTAAGGCACTGGCCGCGTATCTCCCTTCACCCAAAGCTAAGGCTTGGTAGCTTTTTTCTAAGCGTTCCCAGCGATGATCTCGATCCATCACATAGTAACGGCCACTCACAGTGGCAATTTTGCCGATTCCCAGATCCTTAATTTTTTGTTCGAGTTGGGCGATATATTGTTTGGCACTCTGCGGCAAGACGTCACGGCCATCGAGAATAACATGGATAAACACTTTTTCTACGCCTTGTTGCTTTGCCATCTCCAACAGAGCAAACAAGTGCGCTATATGAGAATGAACTCCTCCGTCAGAGAGTAAGCCTAAAAGATGGAAGGCCTTGTTATGGCTGCGAGCATTTTCCATAGCTTCGATCAGGACGGAATTCTTAAAGAATGTTCCATCTTTAATCGCTTTAAAAATACGGGTTAACTCTTGATAAACTACTCGCCCGGCCCCCATATTTAGATGCCCAACTTCAGAATTCCCCATTTGGCCTTCCGGTAGTCCAACGGCCTCCCCGGATGCCTTAAGGGTAGTGTGGGGATAGGTGTTTTCCAAGCGCCGAAAGTTGGGCAAATTTGCTTGGGCGATGGCGTTTCCTTCGGTAGCCACACGGTGACCCCACCCATCCAGAATCATTAAAAGCAGCGGTTTGATAACCCCCATCACTCTGTTCCTTCCGCGCACACACCAAGGTAAGCCGCATTATGTATTAGTTTGGCGAAACTTAACGGATCAAGGCTCGCTCCGCCGACCAAGGCGCCGTTAATATCCCGCTCGGCCAGTAACTCGGCAATATTTTCCGCCTTGACGCTTCCGCCATAGAGAATGGGTACTTGCTCCGCGGCCTCTCCCATGAGGCCCGTCAGGGTGGCACGTATGGTAGCGCACATTTCCTGGGCGTCTTGGCTGGACGCTGTTTTCCCAGTACCAATCGCCCAGATGGGTTCGTAAGCAATCACCATACGACCCAGCTCTTCTGTCGATAAGCCAGAAAGAGCATGAGACACCTGTGCTTGGACCCGCTCTGCTGCTTTTCCTTCTTCGCGGATGTTCAGATTTTCTCCCACACAAAGGATAGGTTTCAATCCCGTAGCCAATGCTTTCTGCACTTTCTTCGCGACCTCTTCATTTGTTTCTCCAAACAGTTCTCGCCGTTCAGAGTGACCAAGTATGACATATGTACAGGCGACATCCAGCAGCATCTGGGCAGATATTTCACCTGTGTAGGCACCTTGATCCGCCCAGGACATATTTTGGGCGCCCAAGTGCACAACACTTTCTTCCAGCTCAGTTTTCAGGGGATAAAGCGCCGTAAACGGAGCACACAGGATAATGTCGAGTTCTGTCACATTCTTAACTTCTTCTAAAAACCTTACCGCATAATCCTCTGCTTCGCTGACAGTTTTGTACATTTTCCAGTTGCCAGCAATTATTGACCGTCGCTTTGTCACGTTATAATTCCTCCACTTCTTTGGCTTTTTTTCTGTCCCCTGTCAGGTTTTGTCCTGAAGCGCGGCAACACCCGGGAGCACTTTTCCTTCCAGAAACTCGAGTGACGCGCCGCCTCCTGTTGAAATGTGAGTCATGCTGTCCGCTACTCCCATTTTCTCCACAGCCGCCACAGAATCTCCGCCGCCAACAATCGTGATCCCTCCACAGGAGGCAACTGCTCGGGCAACTTGCTCGGTTCCTTTAGCGAAGGCATCCATTTCAAAAACACCCATCGGACCGTTCCAGATCACCGTCCGGGCCGTTAAAATGAGAGCTTCAAACCTCGCAGCACTCGCTGTACCTATATCTAAAACCATTTCATTCTCTGGAATTTCAGACACACTCACGATATGGTGAGGAGCATTGGCTTCGAAGGCAAGGGCCACCACCACATCACTTGGCAATTCCAGTTCCACGCCTTTCGCTTTGGCTTTATTAATGAGTTGCTTGGCCAATTCCACCTTTTCCTCTTCGAGAAGTGATTTTCCTACATTAAATCCTTGCGCTTTAAGGAAAGTATTGGCCATTCCTCCACCAATGATTAAGGCGTCGACCTTTTCGAGGAGGTTTTCTATCACGCCAATTTTATCGCTCACCTTAGCACCGCCGATAATAGCCACAAAGGGATGCTCCGGTCTTTCTAAGGCGTTACCCATAAATTCAACTTCTTTTTGCATGAGTAAACCAGCCACGGCCGGAAGATAGTGGGTAACTCCTTCTGTTGACGCATGAGCACGATGTGCCGTCCCAAACGCATCATTAACGAACAATTCCGCTAGCCTAGATAATTCACGGGCAAACTCCGGATCATTTTTCTCTTCTTCCGCATGGAAACGAAGATTTTCCAGCAAAAGAACCTGTCCGTCTTGCAGCTTGCTTACTGCAGCCATGACGACATCCCCTACGCAGTCTCCAGCAAGTTGAACATCTTGCCCCAACAGCTCGCTTAAACGTTTTACGACTGGTGCCAGAGAATACTTAAGATTAACTTTTCCTTTGGGACGCCCAAGGTGGGAAGCAAGAATGACTCGTGCTCCTTCTTTTACGAGATATTCAACCGTAGGAAGGGAGGCGCGTATGCGAGTATCATCTGTAATTTGTCCTTGCTCATCCAAGGGGACATTTAGATCCGCCCGGACGAGCACCCTTTTCCCTCGTACTTCCACATCTTTAACGCTTTTTTTGTTCATACAAAAATCCCCTTTCACTTTGACCCAAGGGTTCGGGGTCCAACTAGTGGCACAATAATACTAAAAATATACCTTAGTATGCCGCGAAAAGAAACTTTCTACTCTTCTGAACTTATATTAGTCCAACCAGAGTGATACTTCAGCAAATATTGCTTTGTTCATTACTTCTTCATTAAGTTACGATTTCCTGCCAAATAAAACAAGTTCCCAACCATATTACAAAATACTAATCGTTCCTTTACAAATAACCTTAGCCAAGACATCTCTCTTAATTTTCTAGTCCTCATTTTCCAGTGAATTATTAAAGTCCATGTCCCACAAATGCCGCAGGCTTGTTGAGACAGCATCGATCCCCTTTGCTAAGACATGCCGTACGTCCTCTTCAGTTCTCAATAAACCTCCTCCGAGAATCGGTATGCGCAAAGAATCTTTCATATCTTGAATTACATAGCCAGGAACGGTTGCTGGTAAGATTTCGACTGCATTTGGTTTTACGGTTGATGCCATCTTAATACCTGTTTTAACCGACTCTGAATCCAATACGAACAAGCGCTGAATAACCACCATCCCTTCCTCCTTAGCAAATTTGACCAAGTTAGGTTTGGTCGTAACAAGACCACGCAAACCCATTCTGGCCAGTAGGTGTATCCCCGCTCTATCCTTGCCAATTCCTTCTAACATATCAAGATGCACCAGTAACACCTTATTATCGGCGTGGATCTTTTTTATTATGGAAGGTAGTACATTAATGTCTGCACCTAAAAGAAAGATTGTACCGATATTAGGATGATGGACTGCTTCATTCAGATCCTCTACCCTACGAATCGTTGCGCCAATTTTCTTGTCTACCATAACGGTTTTCAAAAAATCCATAGTATCCCCTCCTAGCTTTTGAATAAAAAGCCTGGCTGTTCATTAGCATGCCAAGCTAGCACTTTAAGCATGCGGTCTCCCCTCCAAGGCATAGATAATCCATCGACAAGGAGCCAGCAGCGCCAAGCTTCTTGTCGATGGATTATCAGTTCAGAGACGATACGCTTTGGCTAAAATACGCACAGGATGCTCCGTAGGAAGGCCCGTACCGTGCTGAATCTGAACTTTACACACACCACATTCTGTCGTCATACCTTGAAAATCTCCGCGTCCTACCCCCACATTAATTGCTTCAAAGAGAGCACTCCCAATTTTCATCGCTTTGTCATATTTTTCAGCCTTAAAGCCATAACTTCCCGATAAACCGCAACAACCCGCATCGAGATTGCGAATTTTTACTCCAGGAATTAAACCCAAAATTCGCAGCGCTGGCGTTCCTATTCCTTGAGCCTTTAGGTGGCAGGGAGGATGATAACCGTAGGAAGCCTGGACTTCCTGAAAATCAAGCGGTAATTCCCCTTTTTCATAGAGTTGCCACAGGAATTCAAATAAATCATAGGTCTGTGCTCCGATGAGCTGAGCCGATGTTGTCTGCAACTTGGGATAATCTTCTTTCAGCGTCAAACCACAGCTTGTACAGGATGTAATAATCGGCATACCTGCTTCCAGATAAGGCCGCATTAACTCCAAGTTATAAAGGCCGTTCTTGTGGGCCTTATCGAACTGACCATTGGCCTCTAATGGTAAACCACAACAGTGGAAATCAGGTATTATAGTTTTATAGCCCACATGCTCTAAGACCTTGGTCATGACCCGTCCTGTCTCCGCTTCGTTATATCTCGTATAACAACCGGGGAAATACACAACCTGTTTGCCGGCACGCGCTCCATTTCTTCCACCTTTGTCTGCCTGCACTTTTAGAGGTTTTCCATACGCTGGTAGAGGTCCATTCTCACTGATGCCCAGCGCTTTATCAAGCGCTAAACGCACTAGTTTAAGCTTTAAGACCTGGTTTGTCATAGTCGGCCATATGACCCCGAGCTTGCCAAGATATTCAGCCCGCCCCAAAACATAACCTCTCAGGAGTAATTTCATTCCCGACCTGTTATTGTGCGGTACTCTACTAGCAGCTCTCCGGGCACCAAGAATCATCTCCGTTATTTTGACCCCGGATGGACACGTTATTTCACACGTCTTACAATTAGAACAATCATCCAAAGTTCTTTCATCGAGAATGCTCTGCCCCCTGCGATAACGTTCTCTATCCGGTCCTAAACCTTTCGGTCCCATAAAATGTGGATTAACTTTGCCCACCGGACACTGAGCTGTGCACACATTGCATTTTTGACAAGCATCCAATCGAGCTGCCAATTCCTCTCTTGAATCCATAGTCAAGAATCTCCTTCCTTTTTTTAAGGCCCCAGCCATTAAATTAATTCAGCTGCAGCGTAACCAGATGTGACCGATACCCCTCCGCCGCACTTTTGAGTCCAAGGATCCCAATGGGCAAGCATTCTTCCTATGACATGGACATTATCCCAAACCACTTGCCCACTTGCAGGATCGAGGGGACGCATAAATTGATCCGTTTCTACGCCAATTTGAGCAAACGGCTGCGCAGCAAAGAACTGAGGCTTACTCCACTCTTGCGGCACAAAGAGGGGCAGATCTAAAACCCCTTCACGGATTGATTTTCTTTCCATACCCACTTTGATTCCCCCACCTAAGAGCCCGCCTGTCGCCAAGATAATCTTCCTGCCTCGCAAAGACAACGATTTCCCCATACTTTGCACTATGAGTTCTTGACACTCCCGGGCCTTACTTCCGGACGTTAACTCTCCATTCAAAGCTAGCACACGAGCGCCGATCATCACTTCGCCCCCCCAATCGGTAACTCTATGCTTCAAATATTCAGCGAAATAACGACCATGTGGGCTGGGTACAAAGGAACTCATTTCTAAGACCGGTAAAGACCATTCATTCCCATAGGGTTTTGTACGTGACGCATCATAGTACTCTTTTACCAAACTTGGTAAAACCACGACAACCTTTCTTGGCGACTTGCCAGCAACTTGCCGCTGTCTATTAAGCTCTTCAATTTTATTGGCCAGCACTTTTTGACCCTCTTTCGATCTCCAGATAGCCGCATAATCAATGCTCGACACGTTCTTGCCCAATCGAGTCCAGGCTGCCAGCGCTTCCACTTGTATCTTTTCCGCACTCACCAACCAACCGGGGAATTCTCGGGCCATATTGGCCACCACAGTCTCTGGGAAAAAATCTTTTAATCCTTCGGGCACTAAAAGTACAAACTCGCCCTGCTCCTGGCGATCCGGAAGAACCATGCTTGACGGCATAAGGTCTCCTTGACGCACAGTACCTAAGACAGTGAAAGCAAACTGTCGTTTTTCATTTACAACATACTCCGGACAGATCTCTTGAACGAAATTTTGGCCTTGAGCTATCGCCTGTGAATCAAATAAGGTATAGGGGTGTTTCGGCACTTCACGCAAACGCTCGACATCTCCATAATCGAAAATCCCCGAGAAATTATAGAGAGTTCCGACCCCTTCCGTAACTATCAGTACCTTTTTGCCTCGTTGGGCGGCTCGAATTCCAGCTATACAACCAGCTAAACCGCCCCCCACCACTATGGCATCCCACATCCCGTTCATCCCTCACTTTCTTCGGCTTTAAAATCCAAAACACTCATGAATAAAGCTCGTGCCAACTCACTCTCACGAAGTTGTTCACCCCAAAGAACTGGAGTTATACCTCGCCAGCGTTCGCTCAATAAACTTCGATATTCTTTTGCGACTCTCTCCCAACCACCAAACGCTTCCTGAAGCATAGGAGTCGCTCGATAGGTACAATAGGCCCCTTGACACGTCCCCATTCCCAGGCGAGTCTGGCGACGAAGGTCATCAAGCGAGTGCACCGCAGGATCTTGCAAAGCATGAAGGACTTCTGCTTGAGTGACCATTTCACATTCACAGACAAACTGCCCCAACAGCGGTTGACGGGCTATCGCTTCGACGACCGTTCCTGCTTGTTCGTTTAACCGTTCCATCATCTTATCCGCAGCAGCTGTTCCTATTAATTGGCGAGCCTTATCCCAAACTTCTGTTGCAAGTTCATTTTGCAAGGGTTCTTCTGCAGTACGGCAAACAGCAGGCACGTCTAATTTGGCGGCAACCCAATCGCTGACTTTCTCTGCCATCAAACGATACGTCGTCAATTTACCACCCAGAATACTCACGAGCCCGCGAACCCCGTCCAATTTTTCATGGTCTATGAGGGCAAAATTTCTGCTTACCCCCCGCCCTTCATGGTCAGAAGCATCGGCACTTTCATACAAGGGGCGAATGCCGGCGAACGCCCGAAGAATGCGGTGTTGTTCAAGCTCTTCTACCAAATTTTGCCCTAAATCGAGCAAATACGAGACATCTTTTTCATCAACTTGATGGTCATCCGGCAATTCTACTTCAGTTGAAGTCGTCCCAAAAATAGTCACGGTTTCATGCGGCACAAATATATCACCATCACCCGGTGTTCGCAATCGGTTAATCACTCGATTAAACAAGCGTTTATTGAATACAAGTAGAGAACCTTTGTCTTTTAGAATGTGCACATCGAAACCAGACATTGCTGCGATCTCAGCGGACCAAGGCCCCGCGGCATTCACTACAATTTCACTATGCACTTGCAGCATTTCGCCGTTGCTGAGGTCTTGAGCATAGACTCCTGACACATGTCCATTTTCTAACCAAAGCGACTGAACTTTACAGTACGTTTGATAGGTCCCTCCATATTTTTGGGCAGATCTCAGGTTCGCCCAGAGCAATTTAAAACCATCAACGGTAGCATCGGGCACTTCGAAAACTCGCGTCGCTTGTCGTGTCAACAAAGGTTCGAGCCGAAAAGCTTCTTCAAGCGGAATCTCCTTAACGGGTATTCCCGTTTGCAGGCACCCTTTGAGCCACAACTGCAAATAGTTGGGATCATCCTCCTTTAAATAAACAAACCAGCCAGCAGTATCTTCAAGGCAATGGGCAGCAATGTGTTTCAAAATCTTATTTTCCTCAATACATTCATGGGCTGCTTTATCATCTTTGACCGCGTAACGCCCGCCGCTATGCAAAAGGCCGTGAAAGCGTGAGCTTGTCCCATGGGCCAAATCTCCTTGTTCTAACAATAATGCTGGTATGCCACGCATACTTAGGTCTCTCAATATGCCAACCCCTGTCGCTCCCCCTCCAATTACCACAACCTGGGTATCGATCTCGCGCATCGGTATCTCCTCCTTGCCCGAAATAGAAAACCACCAAAGAAACCGTTGTTTCGCAATGGCCTCTTTGGTGGCTTCACTTATTCTCTGAGCCGCCTTATCTGATTTTTTTGCAAACCATCCCTGCTAACTATTTCTAAATTGAAACAACAGGTTTTCTGAAACTTAGTCTTCTTCCCAATCTTTGCTCCGCTCAACTGCTTTCAACCAACCCTTATAAAGTTTTAGGCGCTTTTCCTCTTCCATTTCCGGTTCAAAGCGCCGTTCCAATAACCACCGGCTGGCCAGTTCTTCTTTGCTCGTCCAGAATCCAACTGCTAAACCGGCTAAATAAGCCGCTCCCAAGGCTGTCGTCTCAATAATTTCCGGTCTGTCCACTCGAGTTCCGAGAATATCTGCTTGGAACTGCATGAGTAAATTATTGGCTACTGCGCCGCCATCAACTCGCAGCGACTTTAAGGAAATGCCTGAATCTGCCTCCATTGAGCCTAAGACGTCTTTGGTCTGATAAGCCAACGAGTCAAGAGCTGCCCGAATAATATGTGATTTTGTCGTTCCCCGGGTTAAACCAAAAATTCCACCTCTAGCCCGCATATCCCAATAAGGAGCACCTAAGCCAACGAACGCTGGCACGAAATAAACTCCATCGGTATCTTTAACCTTCTTGGCAAAATACTCCGAATCTGGTGCGACATCAATCATTTTCAATCCATCGCGCAACCACTGAATTGCTGCACCAGCAATAAAGATGCTGCCTTCTAAGGCGTATTCAACCTTGCCATCAATCCCCCACGCAATCGTGGTTAACAGTCCATGTTTCGAGGTGTGAATTTTATCCCCTGTATTCATAAGCATAAAGCACCCTGTACCGTAGGTATTTTTGGCATCCCCTGGTTCATAGCACGCTTGACCAAACAGCGCTGCTTGCTGATCACCAGCAACGCCGCCGATCGGAACCTCATAACCCAGGAATACCCCGGCATCTGTGTGCGCATAGACTTCGCTGGAATTGTGTACCTCCGGCAACATTCTTAGTGGTACGTCAAGCATGTCCAATAATTCTTTATCCCAATGCAATTCACGAATGTTAAACATCATGGTTCGGGAGGCGTTCGAATAATCCGTGACATGAACTTTTCCGCCTGTGAGTTTCCAGATTAACCAAGTATCCGTCGTGCCAAACAACAGTTCACCCTTTTCAGCTCGGGCACGAGCTCCGTCAACATTATCCAAAATCCATTTTACCTTCGTTCCAGAAAAATATGCGTCAACCACAAGGCCTGTTTTTTCTCGAACCATATCCTCATACCCTCTAGCCTTTAAATCATCGCAAATGGCTGTTGTTCTACGACACTGCCATACAATTGCATTATACACTGGTTTACCCGTAAATTTATCCCAAACTACTGTTGTCTCTCGTTGATTAGTAATTCCAATCGAAGCAATCTCATCAACTTTAATGCCGGTTTTGGCAATAAGTTCCGCAATAACTCCGTACTGCGTGCTCCAAATTTCCTCAGCATCATGTTCAACCCAACCTGCCTTAGGGTAGATTTGAGCAAATTCCTTTTGCGTCACCCCTACAATCTTACTTTCTTTATCAAAAAGAATAGCCCGGCAACTGGTGGTACCTTGGTCAAGGGCCATAACGTATTTTTTCATAGTAGATCCTCCTTTTATTTAGCCAAATTTCCAGTTAACAATTAGATGGCTATCCCATATACACCATTTTATACATAATAGCACCCAAAATTCCGCCTATGACCGGACCAAGAACCGGCACCCATGAATATGCCCAATCGGAAGGACCTTTCCCGTGAATTGGTAATAAAAAATGGGCAATTCTAGGTCCTAAATCACGTGCTGGATTAATTGCATAACCCGTAGGTCCCCCGAAGGATACGCCAAGTCCCCACACCAAGAAACCCCACAAAAGTGGATTAAGACCACTCGTCACAGCAGATTTTGAAATTCCAATCGCAAGTCCTACAAAGACCAGAATAAAGGTACCAATGATTTCCGTCAATAAGTTAGCAGGATAATTGCGTATAGCTGGGCCAGTGCTAAAAACGGCCAATTTCAAACCCGGATCCGATGTTTCCGCCCAGTGCGGCAGATAAGCGAAGTAAACAATCACTGAGCCGATAAATGCTCCTAAAAACTGCGCCGAAATATACAGAGGTACCTCTGCCCAAGGAAACTGTCCGGTGACTGCTAACCCGATCGTGACTGCTGGATTTAGATGCGCTCCGCTGATCGGTCCCGTAGCATAAATTGCTAAGGCAACTCCCACTGCCCACCCCAACGTAATCATGAAAGTGCCCCCATTATTTCCCTTAGTCTTACCTAATAGAACGTTAGCAACTACACCTGAGCCAAATAAAAGAATAATCATAGTGCCTATCATTTCCGCTAAAAATTTCGCTGTCATCACAAGATTCCCCCTAATTTTATATCATTACAGCCTAAAATCCCGCATTTTTTTATACCTACAAGGAGAAACACTGTAAATACGGGAAAAAATAAGTGACTATTCAGAGCCTTGGGGAATTCTGAACGGGGAACCACAGATTACACAGATTACACAGATTACACAGATTACACAGATTAAGAACGATTAGTATAGAAACACACAGACCTATGCCATTATTGGTGCAGCAATGGAGGTACACCGGACACTTGGACCAGGGTTTCTCGAAGCGGTTTATCAGGCGGCATTAGCAATTGAGTTGGCTGAAAAAGGGATTCCGTTTCAAAAAGAAGTTTCGATTG
>JARLHV010000053.1 GCA_031292055.1 Desulfosporosinus sp. | reverse complement strand
TTGCTGGAATTTGATGTTAAAGAGGTACCTGTCGTTACCGGTATGCGAAATGGACCGGCGCATGAAAGAAACGATCTGCACACTGTCTTGAAGGATATCGGTTCATCGTTGATGCTGTCGGGCGATCCCAACCAGTAAACAATATAACTATTTCTAAAAAAAACGGAATTCCCAAAAGCACTGTATCTAAAACAATCAAGAAACTTACTTCAAAAGAGCTGATAACAAAAGCTCCTTTACCTAACAATAAGAAAGAGATCGCCTTTTATATAACTCCCTTGGGGAAAGAACTTTTTGATCTTCATGAAGCTTTACCTCGACAATTTGAATTAGGGATTGCTATGTTCCTGAAAAAATATGATACTCATGAATTACAGTTTCTAATTCATTTCCTTAAAGATTTTACGGAAGTAACATGGGCAAACATAAAATTTCAGTAAAGAGCCTGTAGATGGTTTGGCCAGACTTCATCTAATTCCAAGAAATTTATGAGGCTCATAGACGGAGATGGCAGACTCTGACAATAAGAACGAAATCGGATCTCCTATCCCAGGGATTGTCAGCTCGGTGAACTCCTTATCGTTGTCAAATAAATGGTAGAAAAAAACTCGCTCTCTAAGCAAGAAAGCTCATAATTCTGGTAGAGAAACGGTAAAGAGAACCTTAGGCAATCAGTGATATGTCTGAGGTTCTCTTGCTATTCCAACTGAAAATCAGCTAAGAGACAATTTCTATACTGTACCAGATAAGGAGTTTCCCTTGCTTATATAACAAATTGGATTGATATGCTTGAATATCAATAAATTAACTATTTTGTAACTATGTATTTTGAAAGTTAAGATAGTATAAGAGCGTGTGGAAATCTGAATAAATGATTTTCTATAGCTGAGGGGATGAGTAGGAACATGAGGAAAAAGGTGATTCGTAATGCGTTTCAAGGCTAAGCCTGTGGTTTTTATTGGTTTAGTTTTCATTGTTTTCGTTTTTTCGCTGACGGGGCTCGCCGGCTGTGGACAAACTCAGCAAACTATGGCGAGCGTTGGCCCAGACGGCATAGGCCCAGCCCCCCTCAATGAGGAGAAGAGTGCTCTGAGGTCTGTTCAAATGGTCGACGCCAAGAATAGAGGTGATCTGGCTTTCACCCAGCAAGGTTTGCTTTATCTGCTTTATGGTGAAACCGGTAAGCAGATAAAGCTTACAAATTCCGGCAAGGCCTATTATCCGGCTTGGTCTTTTGATGGCCAATGGATAGCGTTTATATTTTCCAGTGGACAGGACGAAAATAACGGACAGCTTTGGCTTGTTCACAGAGATGGGCAGCAAGCTCATCAGGTTCAGGACCTTCCTGAATTGCCTAACGTACCTAATATTTCCTGGTCACCCACCGCAAATGTTCTGGTAGCAGAGGGTCGGGACGGAATTTGGGTGGTTCCGGCGGAAGGAAAACCGTATCAAATACCAGGTATCGGGAAATATTCCGGTTACGCTTGTTGGTCTCCTGATGGTAAAGCCTTAGCTTGTAATAGCGGACCGACTCCAACTCAGGATTCAAATAATCCTCAAGATCGTCAAGATATTCTTTATACCTATAATCTAGAAAACGGCCGAACAACCCAACAGTTGAAAGCTCCTGGCCAATCCCAAGGGAGCTGTGGCAATTGATCCTGCGCCATCTCCGGATGGCAGTAAAATTGCTTTTATTGCTGCCCAAAACCTGGGCAATGATACTTGGGGATTCAGTGATTCCGACAAACTTTCGGACTGGATAGCTACGCGGATCTTGTGGATCGAGAATCCTGACGGCTCCGATGCTCATCCTTTAAAGAGTGCAGGTACGGGTATATACCAGCCAGAGTGGTCCAAAGACGGAACTCAGATTATGTATGTTCAAGATAACTCGCTATGGATGATTGGCGCTGACGATAACAATCCTCGCAAAATTTTAGGACCTTTTCCGGAATGGGAAAAAGACCCGTTTGGCTTTTATGGTTATATTTGGCACAATGACTTTGTTTGGTTTCAACCGTAAAAAAGAGCAACTATCGTTTTGGTGAGGTGAATAGTAACCAACTTTTTTTTGCCAAAATTCCATAGTTTTGAAGGAGATAGTAAATATTTGATGAATTAAGAAAGCATAAATTGATTTTTTTAGGGGGTATGAGGTTTGTCATTTAATAAGTCAATAACTTTGCTCGTAATATGTAGTTTAGTCATATTGCTAACTACAGCTGCAAAGGTTTACGCAACACCTTCTTCTCAACGTATAGCAGGGCATGATCGCTATGAAACAGCTATACAAATATCCCAAGCAGGTTGGAAAGATGGATCAAAATTTGTTGTTTTGGCTACGGGTGTTGATTATCCCGATGCACTTTGTGCTGTACCATTGGCCAAAAAATCTAACTGCCCAATATTATTAAATACCAAAGACCAGCTCCTCTCAAATGTCAAAAAAGAAATATTAAGACTCGGTGCAGAACAAGTTATTATAGTTGGTGGACCAGGTGTAATTTCAAGTAATGTAGAAGCTGAATTAACAGGTATGAATATTAAATGTTCAAGAATTTACGGACAAGATCGTTATGAAACATCGATAAAAATAGCAGAACAAATTAGTATGACTGGTGAAATTGCTGTTGTTACTGGCCAAAACTTTCCGGATGCTATTTCTATATCCTCAATTGCAGCCCAAAAGGGAATGCCGATTCTACTAACTGGTAAAGATTATCTACCCCAATATTTAGAGGATTATTTAAAAAATAATAACATTCAGACCACTTATATAGTGGGTGGGAATGATGTCGTAAGCGATAATGTGGCAAGTAAATTCCCCAATGTCATAAGATTGGCGGGTCCTGATCGTTATGACACAAATATTGCTGTACTAAACAAGTTTTCTAACGAATTAAATTTCTCCTCAATTTATTTAGCTACAGGCGAAAACTATCCTGATGCTTTAGCTGCTGCCGCCTTGGTGGCCCGGACGAATTCCCCGCTTTGTTTGGTTAGTAACTCACCCGCTGATACATTAAAAGATTTTCTTACTCCCAAGTCAGAAGCTATAATTGGTATTAATACTATAGGTGAGACAGATGTGGTACCGGAAAATATAGTAGATGAGTTAATGAATTATTGCGGCAATACAAATGGAAATCTTCAGAACGGTGGGCTGGTTGCCGGACAAGGTGACTGGGAGTATTATGAACTTCAGGGGTCATTTATAGCAAAGGCGGGCGCATTGTACAAAATTAAAAGCGATGGTACAGATAACACGCTGCTGGATTCTGACAGCCAGTATGAGAAAAGGTCCAACCTCAATGTAATGGGTGACTGGATTTATTACGAGAGCATCGTTACTGAAATGGTAGGCGAAGATGCAGTAAGTCATACACAAGGCATATACAAGATAAAAACCGACGGCACAGGGAAAACCGAAATTTCAAACAATGATGCAAGATTTTTGATGTTGGCAGGAGACTGGCTTTACTACAGCAACCAGTCGGATAATGGTAAAATATACAGGATAAAAACAGATGGAAGCGGAAAAATGAAAATTAACGATGACACATCATTCCGTCTCAATACCGATGGAAACTGGATCTATTATCTCAATAACTCGGATAATAACAAGCTTTACAGGGTTCGTATGGACGGTACCGATAGGGAGAAGTTGAGTGATAATGCTATGGACAAAGTTGTTGTGGACGGGGGCTATATTTACTACACTACACCATCCCTATTTACTGGATCTGGGGAGGATGATTATGGTTACTTCGCCACATTCTACAATAATTCTGATGGTTACTTCACCAGATCTTACACTAATTCTGATGTGAACATATACCGCATGAATACCGACGGTACGAATGTTACAAAGCTGCAGGATGTTACTAATTTGAAGTCGTTTGCAGCATTTAATGTTTATGATGGAAATGTGTATTATTCTGACGATGTGCTGCCCACAGGTGGAGTGTACAGCCTATCTGGCAGCGGCCTTGGCAGCAGCAAGCTTATAAGCCCTAAAGGTACCAATTACTACCCGCAAAGGGTATATATAGCTGACGGCGCAGTTTATGATATTTCAGGGACAACATATCTTTATAAATTAGATGAGGGTAGCGGCGAAGCCAAGCTTATCAATAGCCTTAAGGTATATTAAATAATACCGAGTAGTAAAACAAAACATAGAAGGTATTTTTACACAACACCGCGAGTGTTTTACAATGTTACTGAGGTGATCATATGCAGATCAACAGGCTGTTTGAAATTGTATATATTCTGCTTAATAAAAAAATAACAACAGCCAAAGAGCTGGCTGAACGTTTTGAGGTGTCTGTAAGAACAATTTATCGGGATATTGATACCCTATCTTCGGCGGGAATACCCATTTATGCAAGCTAGGGAAAGGGCGGAGGCATATCGTGCTGGATGATTATTGTCGGTGATACTTCGGCTCCGGAAATGAGTGCCGAGGAAGCTGCGATACTGGCTCATGAGAGTGAAGCGGCATTGAAGGAAATGGGCGAAGCAAAATCAATTTTTAGAATAATTACTTTAACATTGTTGCAACAGAAACAAAAGTTTAATATAATACTGTTAATGCACCAATGGGTGGGAGGACAGGCCATGAACAAAGAAGAACAGGTTATAATGGGTTTCAGGGACTTATACAACAAGATGGTTTCGCTTAATAAGTTTAAGATGGAAGACCGTCTTAAGGGTAATAAGTCTTCTGAAGTACATTGCATCGAATACATTGGAAAAAATGTAGATTCCAACGTGACAAAACTTGCGGAGTCCTTTTATATGACTAGGGGTGCCATAAGTAAACTAACTAAGAAGCTTATAAAAAGAGGCATTATCGAAAGCTACCAAAAACCGGATAACAAGAAAGAAATCTATTTTAGCTTGACTTCGCAAGGGCAAGTAATTAACAAAGTCCATGAGGAACTGCACAAAGAGTTTCAAGAGCGGGATAAAGCCGTATTTGAGCAGGTAAGCGAGGAACAATTTGATATCATGCTTAGCTTCGTGGAAAAGTATAGTAGGCATTTGGATGCAGAAATAAAGAAGCAAGGCGTAGATATAACAAATCGAAATGATTTTGAACAATGGGGTTGTATCAAAAAGTAGCCTAAAGTGGGGCTGTATCAAAACGCTGAAACATCAGTGTATGATACAGCCCCACTTTATTATTGACAAGGAAACAATAAAGCGATAAGATAGTTATGTTGCCACGGAAACATAACTATCTTTTTCGAGAGGTGAGAATTTTAAATGCGTAAAAATCTTTTGTGGATCATTGTAGGAATTGTTTTGATGAATGGAATCGAAATGACGGTGGTGTTCCCGCTCTTGCCATTTTTATTTGGCAACTACTTGCCTGCTTCACAAATAGTTGTAGGAATGAGTGTGCTGGCATCAGTTTTTGCGGCTTGCACTTACCACAACCTCTTACCACAACTTCTTACCAATTTTTAAAAACTGGGCTTGTGTAATGAAACCCTTGCTCTGAGTGAATGAAGAGTTAATTCAAAGTATCCAAGAAATTGGAAAAAAGAAGCCTTTTTAGGCTTTAGAGACTTTTTATATCTAGGGGTAAGAGGTGTTGTTAACGATTTTGGACACCAAGCTTTTCTTTTAAGCTTTCTTGTAAAACCTGTTAAAAATTTATGCCAGCTTCATCGCTCAATACTTTGAGATATTTTGGCAAAGAAACGTTAATACGCATTGTTGTCATGTCGTTTGCCTTACGGTATTTATCAAAGTCAATATCCACCCATGTCACTAGTTCATTAGCAGGCAGATCAGAGCATATCGCAGATGATAGGGCTTGAGATAATGGCAATCAGACAGATTTGTATAGATTGAGGATAGCTATGAAAGGTAGCATTGGCCGTAGTGGGCGAAGTTATTTTATGCTCAAAATAAAGGGTTGCAAACTGTGTTTACGGAAGAATGCTGCAGCTTAATTGGGCGAAAGGTTTGAGAATCAATACGATTACCACGGTAAGGTGTGATACATTCATTTAAGTAGAGAGGCTTATAAGAAAAGTATTGCCGAAGAAGATTTCCTGTCATCGATATTGGAATATGATATAATAATTTTGAAAAGGTATTTTTTAACAGGGGGTAATTTTAATGCCTATACCGGAATCAACGGAAAAATATACTTATGCCGATTATTTAACCTGGCCGGAAGGAGAACGGTGGGAAATTTTCGACGGAGTACCATATATGCAAGCAGCACCATCTACTGTACACCAGGAAACACTCATGGAAATAGCGAGGCAAATAGCTAACCATTTAAAGGATAAATCCTGCAAAGTCTATCCGGCACCTTTCTGTGTAAGGCTAACAAAGGGGGATGAAATATTAGACGAAGATATCCAAAAGGTTGTTGAGCCAGATATCACTATCGTGTGCGACAAATCCAAAGTTGATGAAAAGGGTTGTAATGGGGCACCTGATGTGATAATCGAAATAATTTCCCCTTTATCAGTAAAAATTGATAGGATAATTAAATTTAATATGTACGAAAAAGTGGGGGTTAAAGAATACTGGATTGTTGAACCTGAAGTTAAAATAGTCAGTGTTTTTGCACTCCAAGAGAATGGTCGTTATGGAAGACAAGAAGTATACTCGGAAGAAGACCAAATTTCTCTGAATATTATTCCGGATCTCACCATAGATTTAAAACTGGTTTTCACCGGTATATAATCTAATGCCCGAAATTATGATATTTGAAGGGACGTGGCGCACCCGAACGAATTTAAGAAGGTATTCCTGTTTCTTGATTTCAGCAAAGGGAAGTCTGCCAAGGAGAGACATAATTGCCTTTATTAGTTCACTGTTAATAGCCATTTATTATAGATAGTGAAGTTAGTACATGGGGGGGGAATAATTGAAAAAAGTTATTTTAGCCTTAATAGTTTTGACATCGTGTTTAGTTTTAGTTGGCTGCAGCAATACAGACTTAACTGCCAAAGAAAAAAGTGGGAATGCTGTATTTGTTGGAAACGAACTGTTAAAACGTAAAGTTATTATCAGGAATTCAATCTGCGATCCTTTGCCGCCAGAGGCTAATATAGTTCGATCTTTGCCTGATGAAGTTGGCCCACAGCAACTACCAAACGTAGATTTAAGTACTCCAATTATAATTACTAAAATGCCTTATCCTGAAAAACCAAAAATCACAATAATTTATTCATTTAAAGGGAGCGATTAGCCTCATGAGAACCGAAAAGGAAATGTTTGATTTAATTTTATAGCTAATATTCCTTTCAGGTACCTTATGGGAATGGATAGTTTTTGTTGCTCAATACAACCCCTCTGGGCTGCATACTGTTGGCTACTTTGTTGCAGATCCCACACCCTTGAGGGAGGCCGCCAAGCAACATAAACATTGTTGTTTAGGTGATTAGTGAACATCTTAAGATTTTTTGTTAATTTAATATTTTCAAAAGTATATAAAATGTGGAAAAGTTAGCGTTATAATATACTCATACAAAGGAGAAGGCTTATGTTTTGTGTATTGATACGGGGTTGGATAAGCTGAGGTTTGTTTACTGAAAAATAATTAAAGAAATAAGATGGAGCACGTAAGTGCCAAAGCTTCTTTTGATGTTAAGGATACCTTGATTATTTGGTGCGAATGTATAGTGAACATAAAATTGCCGGGACATTCGCACCGCGAAATGATAGGGATTTTGCTGAAAAATGGGGATAATAGTGGGTCTGCAAGGTGGTTTGTGGTGAGAAATGGAAGGAAACTAATAAAAACCGTTTACTGGAGATAGTTTTTTCTTAGTTTTGCAGTCGCTCCCTACGTGGGAGCGTGGATTGAAATCTACAATGATACCATGAAACTAAAAGTCAAAGATGGTCGCTCCCTACGTGGGAGCGTGGATTGAAATCAGCACGGACACGATGTCCTCTACCGCCGCGTCGAGGTCGCTCCCTACGTGGGAGCGTGGATTGAAATAACTAGGATTATCCACAACAGTCACTTGGCAATTGTCGCTCCCTACGTGGGAGCGTGGATTGAAATAATTAATTGCCAATAATATTCTTAGGGTTGAAGGTCGCTCCCTACGTGGGAGCGTGGATTGAAATTCATGGTGAAATGGATTATTATTCTGGCGGTACTAGTCGCTCCCTACGTGGGAGCGTGGATTGAAATCTGTTTATACTGGGAATAACGTATCTATCAAGATTGTCGCTCCCTACGTGGGAGCGTGGATTGAAATCCAGTGCATAACAATGTATTTACAATTAATACTGCGTCGCTCCCTACGTGGGAGCGTGGATTGAAATATTAATATGCTCACCCCTGTCCTTTCAATGCTCAGTCGCTCCCTACGTGGGAGCGTGGATTGAAATACGTGGTCAGGAACAACGATTACATGGATAGGAAGTCGCTCCCTACGTGGGAGCGTGGATTGAAATCTAGTGGTTCTGCTGCAAATATGAATAATGGTCAGTCGCTCCCTACGTGGGAGCGTGGATTGAAATCAAGTAATACTTGCGCTATCTCCGGCACCGATCGGTCGCTCCCTACGTGGGAGCGTGGATTGAAATGCTCTGAGCATCATAGTCAACCGCGAAATATATCGTCGCTCCCTACGTGGGAGCGTGGATTGAAATGTAATGACGGATATGACTTAAAAATGAGCGAAGATAGTCGCTCCCTACGTGGGAGCGTGGATTGAAATCGACAGCGTTCGATGGATTCAAAAAGATTGTAAGTCGCTCCCTACGTGGGAGCGTGGATTGAAATTGAAGCAAAAACACTTTGAGGATTTGGCATTGAGTCGCTCCCTACGTGGGAGCGTGGATTGAAATTGTCTCAAAGTGGATCGCTAACAGATGTCTTCGGTCGCTCCCTACGTGGGAGCGTGGATTGAAATATACTCCAACAGGCGCAGAGCATCCAGATGCAGAGTCGCTCCCTACGTGGGAGCGTGGATTGAAATTGTCCTTTGATACGTTGATGTTAACGTTGCCGCCTAGTCGCTCCCTACGTGGGAGCGTGGATTGAAATACGCAAAACATGTTCCTTGCTGTTAATTTCTCCGAGTCGCTCCCTACGTGGGAGCGTGGATTGAAATAAACGTTGTATGCTCATTGCTCTGAGCTTGACACGGTCGCTCCCTACGTGGGAGCGTGGATTGAAATAAATCTTGAGTCAAACTATCATCACCGCCTTAAGGGTCGCTCCCTACGTGGGAGCGTGGATTGAAATTTTAACCTCTGGATCTACTTCAAATTTCACCTCGTCGCTCCCTACGTGGGAGCGTGGATTGAAATTGTAGATTGTGCGGAGAGAAATTTTAAGGAATGAGTCGCTCCCTACGTGGGAGCGTGGATTGAAATCATTTAATCCATCTAAAATAGTGACTCCCGAGGTGGTCGCTCCCTACGTGGGAGCGTGGATTGAAATTCCTACTTGGCAATGCAGGGATCGGTAAAACGATGTGTCGCTCCCTACGTGGGAGCGTGGATTGAAATCGTCATCGAACTCCTTAACCCAGCCTCTCCTTATCAGGTCGCTCCCTACGTGGGAGCGTGGATTGAAATATATCCCGATGCAAAAAAGCGTAGTCTCGTCACCAGTCGCTCCCTACGTGGGAGCGTGGATTGAAATAGCAGCCATGCTCGGTAAATTTGAAAAAGAGGGCGTCGCTCCCTACGTGGGAGCGTGGATTGAAATGCTGACGGGCAGCACACAATGTCGTTAACTCTAAGTCGCTCCCTACATGGGAGCGTTAGATGAGTGATAGCTGAATTAAGAAATGCCATAACCAGTGAATGTGAGTTATTAAGAAAGGCTAGCTCGGCAGAGGAAAAGATATTTTGAACTTATGAATATATTAGTAGCTCAGAAAGCTTAAGTTTAATGAAAAAGCCTTGTCGATAATCTATAATCCCTATAGGCGTGGATAGTGCCGCATCATGATATAACCCTCCGCTAGACGCTTTCAGATTACCCACAATGCTTGAACAGGCGTAGAGAAGTATTCCTTTACAAGAGCCTGCCACACTATCCACAGCCTCGACGCCTACAGAAGTTGTTGATAATTTAGGGCTTAAACAATTTTAAAAAGTGTCATAGTCCGCAAACTACTCGATTTTCGAAGTGAACTAACATTACAAGTTTAGCACGGAGCAGCTGGGTGGAATTTTATACGTACGGGCATATGACACTGTCAGAAAGCCTTCCTAGCCTCTACTCCTTGACAGATGAACGAAGGAATGTTAGGACCACACAAAAATGTAAGAGTACAAGCAAGATACATTTAATTTATTGAAGGAGTATATTAAAGCTAATAGGCAGGAGTTTACCTGAAGTTTAGAGAATTTACATAATAATGAAATAATCGTGGGTTAGTTTATAACTTGGTTGTAGGAGTGTCAAGCATGGAACAGCACGCTGCCTTTTTCCTGAAATACCTGCCGATGAAAATATCATTGGTATCTTTAAAAACAGCCATATTACCGGCATATTTAGGTTCTACCCTGCGTGGAGCAGTTGGACAGGCTTTGTATTGCGATTCCCTTGCATATAATTATCTTTATAATAACCGGAGCCTAAGTAACGGGCGGCAAGACATTCCGAATCCCTATTTGATTATTCCGCCTGAAATAAACCGTTCTGCATTCCGCCCAGGAGAAGAATTGTGTTTTTATGTCATTCTCTTAGGTGAAGCAGCACAGTACACCCAGCCTTTAGTCAATTCTCTGCAGAAGAAAAGACTTGGACTGGGTGCTTTAAGATATCCCTTTGAATTAAAAAAGATAACCCATGATCAGGACCAGAGGGTAATTTGGGAAAATGGCAGTTTCTATAAAGCAGCGGTTCGAAGTGTTGTTTTGCCTTATCGAAGCCTACCTGACGTTAAAAAAGTCACCATTCGTACACGCACTCCACTTCGTGTTCGCAGGGATGGCGCATTGCTGGAAACCATTGATTTCATGACAATTATCCGAAATATTACGCACCGGCTTGAAGCAATTGCGGCACGATACGGCGGATGGGTCGATTCATTGGAAGCGGCTCGTATCCAAGCCCTTTCGGCTCAAGTTGCTATGATTCAAAATCATTTAAAATTAAAACCAATAACACGCTATTCAAATCGGATAGGCGAAAAAATGGATTTCAGCGGCTTAACCGGCAGCATGCAACTGCAGGGAGAATTAACGCCTTTTGTGCCGTGGCTTTATGCCGCCCAGGCCTTGCATATCGGGCGCAATACAACTTTCGGTATGGGTAGAATTGAGGTGGAATTTATTTGATAGACTGTTGGGTTTGCCACATTGATCGCTGACAGGACAAGACGAAAAAGGAGGGAAAAGTTATGGACAACATTTCTGATGGCAAAACGATAAAAAATATCATCCATAATTATGTTCAGAATGAAAAAACGCTGGTTGATCAGCTGTATTTTAAGACCAGTCATGGTATTACTATCGGAGGTTTTCGCGAAGATATCTGGCGGGGGATGTTTGAGCAAATTGTACCGAAGAAGTTTGTCATTGAACAATCGGTCTTTATCATTGACTCCGAGGGTAGAGTATCCAATGAAGTGGATCTGGCAATTTTTGATGAAACTTATACTCCTTATATCTTCCGTTACGGAAGGTTGAAATTTCTGCCCATTGAGGCCGTGACGGTGGCGATCGAGTGTAAAAGTACTTCTTTAAATCAAAAAAATTTAAAAACTTGGACAGAGAACATCGTAGTTTTAACGACATCTCGGGAATCTTATACTCGAATGTTTGGCTCCCTTGCTATTGGCGAAAAAAACCCGAACTCTACTCAAACTGCTACGCGTCCCTTGCGCATTTTGTGTTGCCTAAATGAAGGGATTATAAATGAAAACCTTAGTTCCGGCGATAAATTATTCGATTTTGTTATTCGAGCTTCGGAAGAAAGTAAAAACCTGACGATTGAAGTTGATAATTCAAAAGGTAGTTTACAAGCTTGGTATTGTGCCTTAAATCATGCCGATGAAAAGCAAAGGAGCGAAAGTATAAAAGATGGTTCAGAACTGGAGAACATTAAGCTGGAAGAATATCAAGTTAATCAACATGGAAAACCCGTATCTCTTTTAACATTCAATTTACAGTTGAATCAGCTGCTTATGCTCATTAACAATCCAATCCTATTTCCTCATAAAAAATACGCATCTATGTTTGATAAATTTAGTTGAGGGAGGAAATAGCCACAATGACAACAAAGCAAATCGTTGCTCTTTCCATTGATAAGGTTCAGACCTGCCTGTTTGAGGTGATTCATGGGCACGAGCAGGAAAAACAAACCGAAGAGGCTACCTTGAAAAATATTATGAACGCTTCCCGAGAGATTTCCAACGGTTTTTTCGATACAGTTCAGCAAGAGTTTTCCGGGGTGGAAATTGAGAAACTGCTCGCTTGCTCCGGGGTGTTCATATTCAGCTGCGCATTGCCGGAAGAAGAGCTTGAAGATAGGCTGAATCGGTTGTTTTTGGACTATTATCACAGCTCCCAAGGACAAAAGCTGCTGCGCTATGTATTTTTTGCGGCAGAGGGTTTTGACAAGATCCAGGCAATCCAAGAGGCAAAAAGGTGCCTTAAACAATCCCAATGCCTCAACGCCCTTATAGAAAAAAACAAAGAGGTATTGTTTTGCTTTTGTGAAAAAAAGAGTAAATCGTCTTCGCAATACATCCAAAGTCAAAAGGTTTCTGAGGAGTGAAGTCGTGATGACTAATGCAGAAAAGCTAATTACAGAGGGTATGGAAAAAGACATGGAGAAGGGTAAGCTGAAAGTGGCGGAAAATTTTGTTAAAGCTAGGTGTGGGAATTGACATGATTATAAAGGCTACAGGACTGACTGAGGAGGAAATCAGGAGAATCGTGAATTGACCATAGAAGCTGTATTGCCCTTGGACTGCACTAAGCAGCCCGAGGGCAATTTTTAGTTCTACTTATCAGAAAGTATAACTACGTTGAAAACTTTCTGTAGTATAAGTGCAACCAACGGTTTCGCCTTCGCCAAGGCTCGGCGAAGCCGGGTTTTCTTTAACGTATCAGACCCCCATGCCGCTGTGCCGCACCACTGATGAATGAAAATTTTGTCCATACTACTACTATGGCTGGCGAAGGTAGGTCGAGCTTTCTTGGTGCCGCGAGCCCGCGTATCAGACGGACCACAACGACCCGGTGCATCGCAGATTGTTGCTCCCTAGGGAAGCACGCAGGGCAGAATAACCCTTATTGGTTGTTGCACCAGCCTTAAGCAAAACCAGTCTAAGGAGAAGTTATGGTATGGAAGTCTTGCATGAATGTTGTTGCGGTCTGGATGTTCATAAAAGAGTATCACAGCCTGCATCATCACTCCAAAAGGAAAGGAGATTCGAACATTTGCAACAATGACCCAGAATCTGATTGAACTTGTAGACTGGGTCAAAAGCAAGCGCTGCTCCCATGTCGCGATGGAGAGCACGGGTGACTACTGGAAACCCATTTATAACCTTTTAGAACCGGAGGACCTCCATCCAATGGTGGTCAATGCACAGCATATAAAAGCGGTGCCAGGGCGTAAAACGGATGTTAAAGATGCCGAATGGATTGCTCGTTTGTTACGTCATGGTCTAGTTCATGGAAGTTTTATCCCGAACCGGGAGCAAAGAGAGTTGAAAGAGATCGTCCGTTACCGGCGAAGCATCATTGAAGAACGAACGCGGGAAGTGAATCGCCTAAGGTATTAGAGGGAGGTAACATTAAGCTTTCCTCTGTGGCTTCGAATGTTTTAGGTGTCTCTGGACGGAACATGTTGGAAGCGATAATCAAGGGAGAACGAGACACTTCGGTTTTGGCAGATTTTGCACTTAAGAAGTTGAAGGCTAAAAAAGAACAACTGAAACTTGCGCTGGAAGGACGGCTCGAAGCGCATCAATTGCACATGATAGAGAAACAATTAGCTCATTGGCAGAAAGTATAAGTTTTGGGACTCCCTTTCATGATACAGAGTAACTTAGTCATTCTGAGCACAGCGAAGAATCTTATTTACCCCAGTTTTGGATAGATCAGGATAGATTCTTCACTTCGTTCAGAATGACAAACCACTTCGATTCATAAGGATGGTTACTTAACAAAGGACCGAGGCGCAGCCGGAGTTTTTCTTATAAAACAGAGCTTATACTAATCCGCGTATAAACGATGGAAATAATTAATGGAGTTAAGATGTTAATAATGGAACTATTGGAACTATGGAGTTGAACAGCATCCATACTTTAGATGCAAAATAGTATTACTGGCTACCCTTTTGGCGCAATGTCTTTACCATATTCGTTATGTACGCAATGACTTCCTCCGGCGTTGGCTGTTCCCCTTTGTGGGGGATGGACTTCCAAAACGTTTGTGCCTGTGGTTCAGGACTTTTCATGGCCTCCGTTATGGCAATTTTGATTTGATGGCGCACGGTTTCTTCGCTTACGCCCTTCTGCTTGGAAAGTTTTATGAGAGCTTCTTTGGCTTTCACAGTATCCATTTCTAATCTCTCCTTTTCGTTAATGTGTGTAACAAGTCTGACAAGACATATTAGAGCTTATATGTTTATTCTACTAAGGGCATACTATATATGTCAATGATGCAGACTTCTAACAGACAAGGAGGGGTTCCGATGGAATACGGAACAATCAAAATAAAGCTGGACGAACTGATTAAAAAAGAAGGTATCAGCAAAAACAAGTTGAGCCACAGGGCAGAAATGCAGCGTTCTCAAATCAACAATTACTGCAATAACAGTATAAGCAGATTGGACATTGATGTTCTGGCCCGGATATGTACGGTACTTGATTGTGACATTAGCGATCTGCTGGAGTTTGTACCGCCGGAGAAATAAATTCGATTCGTAAGTGGCGATAATAGGGGGATATAAGGGGTCGCTTCATTTCTTACAGAACGAAAACCTATAATAGAATGCTGATTTGAGGAAGACGGATAGAGCGATTTTACTTGATACAGAAACATCGCTGCCTTATGGTCTTGTAAAAATCGGATTTATTCAAATCGGTATATAGTGCTTTATCGGCTAAATAGAATGTCTCCAAAGTTCTAACTCTACGTCGCTTGTGCCCAAATCAGCTGGGTTTAGATGAGTTCTCCGGTTTATCTTCACGATAATTTGGGAATCTGCAGACACCAAAAGGGTATTAGGACTTTAAATTTAGTAATTTTACGTATAAAGGCCATTCAAATTCGTCACCGGTGACGAATTTGAATGGCCTTTATTGTCAGTGGAGGCAAGCAGTTTTACCACATATTCTTGAAAGAGCAGTAAAAAAGCAGATATCTATAAAATATTTTCTAAAAAACATATAAAATATGGGAAAATTGGTGTTATAATATAAATTAATAAAAATTATAATATTTTCGGTTTAATTTGGCTAATCTATTCTGGAAACGAAACTAAACAATTATCCTCAAGGGAGCAAAATAGATAGGTATAGGGTGGAAATCTCCTTAGCCTGTAGAAATTTTTCTCAGAAGGGTCCGGGCATCTATCAGTTGGCGGTTCCTACCGGCGGCGGAAGGATTCTCTCCAGCCTACGCTATGCCCTAAGTAATTCCGAAAAATTTCCAGTCATTAAAAAATTACTATCCCTCTACCTGATTAATTCAACATCCTTTGATAAATTATCCAATGAAAAAGAATGTCTCCACCAATTTAGGTTAAAAGACAATCTTTCTTGTACAAAAAACCCTATATGTTTCAATCCACAGACGTTACGTCTGACTTGAACAGTGTATTATAAAAAAAAGAGAGTGTCAATTATCGTTCATATACGGTTTGATTGTAAAAGCACATTTACTTATAGTATATACCGTGATATTATTTATCTGTAAAAAGATGATCTTATAAAAAAGAAAGAAGGGATAATATGGATAGCTATCAATTCTTATCGATTTTATTATTGTCTTTACTGTTACTGATCAATATACTCAAATTTAGTTTTGATATTTCGCAAAAAAAGTAATCCTTTCTTGAAAATTGGAAGAGCATAAATCGTTTGACCAAAGATGACTTCGAGAATTGTCCTGTGATACTTACCAAAGTGAAGCGTTTATACGATTCCGGGTGGAAATAGGAGGGGAGAAGAATCGGTTGTTTGGCTTGATCCTCAGGTTTATGAGAGCTGTATCAATTACTATTTCAGTATTCAAAGAAGTCGATCTGTGTTATGTCTAAGGACAATCCGGTTTATTGGACTGGTAAGAATCTAAGTTCGAATTAAGGAGTTAGCGATAAGGCAGAAAGAGGTGAAAAATTGCCTGTGAACTCTAAGCGCTTTATTGCTCATATTCGCAAAGTCGATAAGAGAGAACAATATGTGGATGAGCACAATGATCATGTAGCGGATCTCGCTGCTGCCGTGGCCCAGCAATACGACATTGCCAAGATGGCGAAGCTTGCGGGACGGCATCATGACGCCGGCAAAAACACACCGGAATTTGCCGCATATATTCAGGCTGCGGCTGAGGGAAAACGGGTTGTCCGCGGTTCAGTCATCCATTCGACCCATGGCGCGATGCTTGTCAATGAATTGGCTACCCCAAAGTTGAATTCTCGATTAACTGCGGAAATGGTCCGGACGGCTATTATGAGTCATCACGGACTGAGAGACTGTCTTTCTCTGGACGGCGATGCTGTGTTTGCGGAGGCGGCAGAAAGGGTTTCCGACTCTTATGAAGGTGTAAGAGAGACGGTATATAAGCATTACGGTGCGGATTTAATAAAAAGCGAATTTATAGACGCCTGTCGCGACACCCAGTCCATTGAAGAGAAAATTCGATTGTTACAGGACAAAGGCAAGTTTTTTGGTTCCCGAAATTTTTATTTATCCATGTTCACCCGCTTACTTACCTCCATTGTCATTGATGCCGATCGCACAGATACCGCCTGCTTTGAAGATAAGACCTCATTGCCCTGGATCAAAACGCCAGCCGAACTCAAGGAAATGTGGGAAAATTATCTTAAACATTATGAAGCAAAACTTGAAGAATTGCAAAAGGAAAAAAAACCGTCCAGTCTGGACCCCTACCGAGCAGAAATATCAAGGTCCTGCGCAGAATTTGACGCGGGTGAGGCCGGAATTTTTCGGTTGGTGGTGCCCTGCGGTGCTGGAAAAACCTTAGCCGCTCTCCGCTATGCTTTACATACTGCCCGGCGTTATAAGAAACAGCGCATTATATATATTGCGCCCTTCAATTCCATTTTGGAACAAAATGCCTCGGAAATTTCTAAGTTTATGGGGAGCGCCGATGCTGTGCTGGAGCATCATTCAAACATCATCTTTGATTCTGACCAGAGTGAAGACGAGAAAAGGTATCAATCATTGATTGAAAATTGGTTGCAGTCCCCTGTTGTGGCGACCACGGCCGTTCAGTTCCTGAATACCTTGTTTGCGGGAAAAACATCCTGTCTGCGCCGTATGCAGGCGCTGGGAAATTCGGTGATTATTCTGGATGAAATTCAAGCTCTGCCGATAAAAGTGTTAAAGCTCTTTAACGCAGCGATGAATTTCTTGGCGTCTTTTTGTAAAACCTCGGTAGTCCTTTGCTCAGCCACCCAACCCCTTCTAGACAGACTTGACAATTACCGGATTTTGCAGCCGCAAAGCATCATTGAAAATGAAGAAAAATACAGTGAGGCTTTCCGGCGTGTACAAATCACAGACTGTATGACTGAGAAGGGATTTTCAACGGAAGAAGCAGCCGATTTTATTGTTAGTCAACTGGACAGCGCCAAATCGGTACTGGCTATTGTAAACACCAAAGCGTGTGCTCGTAAAATTTTTAAGCATATTCGGGACATGGTTGGCAAAGAAACTCAATACCGGACTTTTCATTTATCCACTAACATGTGTCCTGCTCATCGCAGCAACGTATTGCAGCAAATGCGCACACTGCTTGCCCAGAAAGATTCCCGCGAAAAAATCATTTGCATCAGTACTTCCTTAATAGAAGCGGGAGTGGATGTTTCTTTTGAACGGGTTGTCCGTTCATTGACCGGCCTGGACAGCATAGTCCAAGCGGCGGGACGCTGTAATCGCAATTATGAAACATCTTGCGGGATCGTTTCAATCATTAATATCCGAGATGAACATGCAGGCAGGCTGGGATATCTCAAAAAAGCTCAAGAGGCTACACGGGAATTACTGTATAATATAAAAAAATCTTCGGAGCGTTATCCTGGCGGGGCTTTATCCAAAGCCGCGATGGGGGAGTATTACGCAAGATATTTCAAACCCTTGCTGACGGACATGGCCTATCCCCTCCGGTTCGATCCGGAGCACACCATGATCGATTTGCTAACGAGCAATCCTTCCGGCAAAAGGGGATTTAAAACAAAATACCCTCAACAACAACCCCCTCAGATGAAACAGGCTTTCAGGGAAGCCGGCGAAGAGTTTTCCGTTATCGATGATGACGGAAAAGTGGATGTTTGTATTGAATACGATGGTGATGTCGGGAAATGGCTGCAAAAGCTGAGATCGGCGGCTAATTTTCAAGAAAAGCGTCTGGCTCTGCGGCATTTGCAGCCATACACAGTGCAATTAAGAGAAAATGACTGGATCAGGCAGCAGCGATTCGCCCTTATGCCGGAAGATGTGGGCATTCTTATACTCCCACCGGGCTATTATGACAACGAATATGGAGTGGATGAAACCCTGGATATTAAGATGGAAACGTTAATCATTTAAATCAAGGGAGGTGATGGTTATGGAAGTCAAGAGAAATACCGTTGAATTCCTGGTAAGGGGTGACAGAGCCCTGTTTTCCGATCCGATCACCCGCGTGGGAGGAGAAAAAACAAGCTATTACGTGCCGACTTACGAGGCGTTGAAAGGCATACTGACCTCAGTCTACTGGAAGCCTACGATCATTTGGATTATCGATGCGGTTCGTGTCATGAATGTGATTCAAACGATGTCAGAGGGGATCCGCACCAAGAATTACAATGGCGGAAACGATTTGTCGATCTATACCTACCTTAAAGACGTCCGGTACCAAGTCCGCGCCCATTTCCTATGGAACGAGAACCGCCTTGAACTGGCAGCAGACCGCAATGAGAACAAACACCATAATATTGCCCGGCGCATGATTGAGCGGGGCGGACGGCGGGACATTTTTCTGGGAACAAGAGAATGCCAGGGGACGGTTGAACCCTGTGTGTTTGGAGAAGGTCCCGGGACATATGACCCTGTGGATGAGCTTAATCTTGGCTATATGTTTCATGGTTTTACCTATGCGGATGAAGCGGTAAGAGATGCCGAAAAGGGGCATATGAGCGTGCGCTTCCATCACGTTGTTCTGAAAAAAGGGGTGATTGAATTTCCAAACCCGGAAGAGATTCCGGACAAGAACAGACGTATCCTCCATAAAATGCCGGTCAAACTTTTCGGAGAAGCGATAGGCAATTTTTCAGGACTGGGTGAATTTGCTGCTGAGGAGGTAAATCAATGAACTGGGTATCGTCGCTTTGCGCCCTGTATGATGCCTATGCCAATCGTGCCGGGGAAGTAGAGAGGTGGAAGGGAAAAGAATTAGTGCTGCTCCCCATAGGATACGATACCATGGAGGCACAAATTGAAATCCATATTGATCAAAACGGCAACTTCATTGGTGCACGAAGGCTGGAAAAAGATGAGGCGGAAACCCTTGTACCCTATCCTGAAAGCCGAACCAGCGGAATCAAGGCCTTGCCTCTTTTTGACAGCTTGCCTTATATTGCAGGTGATTTGCAGGAAGCGGTAACCTTTTATTTTGCCGGCGCAAAAAATGAAAAAGACAAACAGAACAAGAGGGCAAGGCTGAGAGAATCCTTTCCACTTTACATTGCGGGCCTCAAAGCATGGTGTGACTCGCCCTTTTCCCATCCTAAGGTGACGGCAATCTATCACTATGTTGTGAAGCAAACTGTGGCAAAGAATTTAATCAACAGTCAGGTACTATCGGCTGATGAAAATGGCATCATTTCTGACAAGATTAAAATTCAAAATGCGCCGGTTGAAAAGGCTTTTGTTCGTTTTCGGGTTTTTATGAATGACATTAATTCGCCGGATAGTATTCTTAGCGATCCGGACAATGCCCACGACAGTGCTGTGTGGTTCGACAAAACGGTGCAGCGTAGTTTTATAGCCTATTATTTATCCACTTTTCAAAAAAAGGACCTTTGCTATATGACTGGGGAACATATGCCTGTTGCCAAAACAAATCCGGTAAAAATCCGGGGTAAATGGGATACCAAGGCCAAATTGATTTCTGCTAATGATGACAGCAATTTTTCGTATCGGGGACGTTTTAATACGAAAGAGAAAGAGACCGGCTACAATGAGGCTCTGTCCATAGGCTATATCACATCCCAGAAAGCGCATAATGCCCTAAAATGGATTATCCGCCGGCAAGGATTCAGCAGAGATGGTGTCTGTATGGTGGCCTGGGAAAGCGCCTTGAGTTACTTGCCCAACTTCTATGACAGTGCGGCCGGTATTCTGGCCAAAGTATCCGACGATGAGGAAGCCGATGAGGAGGAATTCGAGGAAGAGGCACTGTCTGAGGAGGATGAAGTCGACGTTGCGGTGACGAATTATGTCAGCGCGGCGAAGTTTAATGCGGCTCTGGATGGATATGCTTCAAAATTGAGCGATATCTCAAATATGGTACTTCTCGCCCTTGACAGCGCAACGCCCGGGAGATTGGCTATAACTTATTATAAAGAACTGGATTCTTCCCGTTATCTTAAGAACCTCCGCACATGGCATGAAAGCTGCTGCTGGAAACACGAATACATCCGGGACAAGAAATTGCAAGTTTACGAAGGAATGGCTTCTATTCAGGAGATTGCTTTGGCGATCTATGGTACGGAACAGGGGGAGGATAAAAGCAACCCGCAACTTAAACTGTCCAAAAACAGCGATAATAAATCTCCCCTGCTGGTATCGGCTTTTGAACGATTACGCCCGTGTATTATTGAGGGGGCGGCAATTCCGCGGGATATGGTGCGTGCTTCAGTTCTGAAGGCCTCCAATCCTTTGGCTTACGCAGCGAAGTTTAATTATAGTAAAGTCCTTCATGTTGCCTGTTCGATGGTAAAACGACTCTATTGGGAGAAGAAGCAAAGAAATGAACGAGAAGGAGTGATTTTCAAAATGGAGCTCGATAAAAGCAACCGGGATAGGAGTTATCTTTACGGGCGCCTGCTGGCTGTAGCGGAACAAGTGGAGAGATCTACCTATGAAAAAGGGGAGACGCGCATTACCAATGCAGAGCGGTATATGCAGGCCTTTTCCCATGCTCCCTTCCGCACTTGGACAATGATTTGGGAAAATTTACAGCCCTATATGAGGCAGTTGAAAAAACCTTCATGGAGAGAATTCTACAAGAATTTGGTAGGCGAGATAACGGAGTTATTTGAATATGATGAGCGTATTTCTAACGAATCTCTTAACGGGAAATATTTGCTTGGATATGATTGCCAAAGGTCAGAACTGAAGCGCAAGCCGAATGGGCAGTCTTCTTCGGGGGAAGAAAATAAAGAAGAAAACAAAGAAGAACCTAATGAAGGAGAGGAATGAAAATGGGTATTCTGCAAAATAAGATTGATTTTGCGGCCATTGTCTCGGTTACGCGGGCCAATATTAACGGAGATCCCCTCAATGGAAACCGTCCCCGGGAAGATTATGAGGGACATGGAATCTTTTCGGATGTTGCCATCAAGCGCAAACTTCGCAATCGCCTTCAGGATTTGGGCGAATGCATCTTCGTCCAGTCGGATGACCGTTCGGATGACGGATATAAGAGCTTGAAAGATCGGGCGGATGGTTATGCGGAGTTTAAAGCTGAAATGAGCAAAGGGAAAAAAGCCGATAAAGATAAATGCTTGCAAATTGCTTGCCGCAAATGGTTTGATGTACGAGCATTCGGCCAGGTCTTTGCTTTCAAAGGGGATGAAGTATCTGTTGGTGTGCGCGGCCCGGTATCGGTTCAGCAAGCCGTCAGCATTTCCCCCATTGACATTGTTGATATGCAAATAACCAAAAGTGTGAATAGTGAGGCAGGCAAGAGTGGTAAATCATCGGACACGATGGGCATGAAGCATTATGTTAATTTTGGCTTGTATGTGATCCGCGGCAGCATTAATTGTCAATTGGCTGAGAAGACCGGCTTCACTGACGAGGATGCGGAAAAGATTAAAGAGGCTTTGTGCACGTTGTTTGAAAATGACGCCTCTTCGGCACGGCCGGACGGCTCCTGCGAAGTATGCAGGGTTTACTGGTGGAAACATGCTGAAAAAACACCTAAAGAAACATCGGCGATGATCCAACGGGCTTTGCATATCACAGCCCAAAAAGATGTTCCGGATTCCTTTGGCGCTTATGAGATTGTTCAGAACGGAACGAAATGCGTTCCTGAAATCATCAATTTGATTTGAAAGAACTGTAGACTTGTGATGAGGTATTAAAAATGGAATATGATGAAGAAGATTTCCTGCTGTTGTCCGGGATACAGCACTTCGTCTTTTGTAAGCGCCAGTGGGCCTTGATCCACATCGAACAGCAGTGGCAGGAAAATTTGCGCACGGTTGAGGGTGCAATCCTGCACGAGAAGACCCACGACAATACCATCAAAGAAAAGCGGGGAGATTTGATCATATCCCGGAGTATGGGAATCTTTTCCCGTACCTTAGGGATTACCGGGGCTTGTGATGTGGTGGAATTCCACAAGTCCCGGGATGGAGTCACCCTCTATGGCCGGGAGGGAACCTATAAGCCGGTTCCGGTGGAGTATAAACGGGGCAAGCCCAAGCAGGACAATGCGGATGTGCTGCAATTATGCGCTCAGGCTATATGTTTGGAAGAAATGCTCTTGTGTACGATTCCCGAAGGGTTTCTGTTTTATGGGGAAACAAAACGAAGGCTTAAAGTGATGCTGGACGAGGAGATCCGGGAACAGGTAAAGGCGATTTGTAAAGAGATGCATGAGCTGTACGACCGAAGGTATACGCCCAAAGTAAAGCTGACCAAAGGCTGCAAAGCCTGTTCCCTCAGTGAGATTTGCCTGCCTAAGCTGTGTAAAAATCCATCGGCTCTGGCCTATATGAAAAAGACTGTTTCGGAAATTGAGGTTGATGAATGAGAAAATTATTGAATACTCTTTATGTGACTTCGCCCAATACTTATTTATCCCTTGATGGAGAAAATATTGTGATTTTAAAGGATGAGGCAGAGGCGCTGAGAGTTCCCCTGCATAATCTGGAGGGCATTATTGCCTTTGGTTATACCGGTGCCAGTCCGGCTTTGATGGGTGCCTGCGCCAAACGCAATATTGCCTTGAGTTTTATGAAGCCCAGCGGAAAATTCCTGGGCAGGGTTGTTGGCGAAGTTAGGGGCAATGTCACTTTACGAAAGACTCAATACAGGTTATCGGAGGATGCAGCGGAGAGCCATAAAATTGCTCAATCCTTTATCTTGGGAAAAATATATAACGCCCGCTGGGTGGTGGAGCGGGCAACCAGGGATCATGGGGCAAGGCTGGATGTCGATAAATTGAAAGGAGTCTGCCAAACCCTGGCTAACGCTTTGAAGCTGGTTGAAAATAGTCAGGATTTAGAGCAGCTTCGGGGATTTGAAGGGGAAGCTGCGGCCCAGTACTTTCGAGTATTTGATGATTTGATTCTTCAGCAAAAAGATGATTTTTATTTTAAATCCCGGAACAAGCGTCCTCCCCTGGATAATGTCAATGCCATGCTGTCCTTTGTCTATACCCTTTTGGCCCATGATGCTGCGGCGGCTTTGGAAACTGTTGGTTTGGACCCTTATGTGGGATTCCTGCACCGGGATAGGCCGGGGAGAATTTCCCTGGCTCTGGATCTGATGGAAGAGTTGCGGGCCGTTTATGCCGATCGGTTTGTTATTTCTTTAATTAATAAAAGAGAAGTCAATGGCAGCGGGTTTACCCGGATGGAAAACGGAGCGGTCATTATGGATGATGATACGAGAAAAGATATCTTAAAGGCTTGGCAAAGCAGGAAACAGGAGGAGATCAGGCATCCGTTTCTGCAGGAAAAAATGGAATGGGGACTGGTGCCCTATGCCCAGGCCATGCTGCTGGCCCGGTTTATCCGAGGGGATTTGGACGGGTACCCGGTCTTTATGTGGAAGTAGGTGAGATGATATTTTAGTGCTTATCACGTATGACGTAAATACTCAAACACCGGCGGGGAGAAAGCGGCTGCGTCAAGTTGCCAAGCAATGTGTGAATTATGGACAGCGTGTTCAGAATTCGGTCTTTGAATGTGTGCTGGATATGGCTAAATTCCGCGAGGTTCAGCATAAGTTGGAGAAGATTATTGATGTGGAGAAGGATAGCTTGAGGTTTTATTTGTTGGGGAACAATTACAAAAATAAGGTTGAGCATGTGGGTGCCAAAGCTTCCTTTGACGTTGAGGATACCTTGATTATTTAGGACAATCTGCCAAGAATCCTCCCCTATTTCAATGGGGAGATGAATTGGCGATCTAACTATACGTACTTGGATATACACCTAATATCGTAGATATTAAGCACTATGAATGATATACTATATGTATGGAGAAAGAGC
>JARLHV010000052.1 GCA_031292055.1 Desulfosporosinus sp. | reverse complement strand
GTTTACGGATAAATCATTCCACTGTGGATTTATGCTTTCAATCAAAGCGTTCTTTTTATTTCGTGTCCAACCTTTAATCTGCTTTTCCCTGGCAATTGCAGCTTTTATATCAGTTGTACTATCAAAATATACTAATTTATTAACATTATATTTCTCGGTAAATCCTTTGACGGATTTGTTTTTATGTTCATACAGTACGCCGTTCAAGGTTATTGGTTACACCAGTATAAAGGACTCTATTTGACCAATTTGTCAATATATAAACATAGTACAAAGGTCACCTCATGGATAGATTCTTCACTTCGTTCAGAATGACAAGCGAGAAAACTAAGTCCTTACATTTACTTCGCATTTTCCTACTGATGCGTCACAACATACGAAAAATACTCAAGACCTTTTTACTGGTCTATTCTAACTTTCCCTGGATATCCTTAAGTATTTTTTCAATTCTATTCAGTTTTCTAACATGCCATACGACAAATGCAACTATAATGATAGGTATACCAATAAAAGGTAAAACGATACCCATCTCCAGTGGACTAATAAACGCTGGGAATACAAACATCCCTTTTCCCCCCTTTTATGACCGAACTCCAATCTTGTTGCACATAATGCTACAAATGCGTCACAGTTTCCTACTTTTTGTTCCTTAACCTGGTATATCGGAACTTATCATTATTAGCCTAACGGGTATAGATAATGGGACGCGTCAGTCAGCAATAAAACGGTTCGGGTCCTATAAATAAGATTATGGCAAGATCACCCAGTAATTAATCTACTCGCTGGGTAGATGCTCCACCTTGCAGCAATATTATTTGGAAGCTAAAATTTGCCCACTCTGGGACTGGCCAATGACCTTAAAATTACAAAAATCATATCCATCAAAATGCCAAGATGGATTTTCTTAGAAACATTTGAGACATACATTAATATACTAGAAATTGCTTAATAATTGGCTTGTCAGTATTTCCGCTGATAATACCTTCCGCAATTGCTTCTCTGCTTGCCCCATATTGGTTTGTTATTTCCACACCGACTTTGAAGGACCAAGAACCATCGGTAGACTGTTGTTCGCCCCATAAATCAACAAGCCAGTGGCACTTAAATCCGTAGGGATACTCGGATTTGCCATGATTCTCGAAAGCAGTTCTGGCTACATCCTTGTCAAGGTCGCCAGAGTGATCGAGCGCATTCACCTCTGTCTGACTGCGATCATTCTTTATTAATTCTGCGGGAACCTTAAGAAAAATAGAAGCATTTTTTCTAGACTCTATTTCACTTACAATCAGGGGTTGTAAGCCAGTCATAGAATTTTCGGCAGTAGCACCAGGACGTCCATATGTGCCTGTTATGTTTGAAAGCACATAGTTGGTGCCATTAAAATTAACATCGAGAGACCCATTGACAATAGTGCCAGAAATATTGTTGAGAATAAGAGAATCGACATGCCATGCTTTCTCATCTTTAACATTCCAAGTACCCCATGAGGTCACATTAAAAAAATAGGACTCTACCTTACCAGAAGTATCTGCATAGCTGTGAAATTTTGAAACGTCATAAGTATTCCCATCTGCTTTAAACACATCTGCTGCATACGAATTGGTTATTGCGACAACTGCAGAACGTTTTGCATTTTCAACAGGAAAAATAACCTCAAGCGCTGCTTTTGCAGCTTCATCATTTTTATTCTGCTGAGGAACTTCCTGTTTCGTTGAACTTGTAGCAGTTGACTCTGTTTTTTTCTCGTCTTTTGGGAAAGTATGGTATGTAATTATTATTTCTGCTTCCTTCGAGAATTTTGTATCACTTCCAAAGTTAGTTATGTTATCGATTTTTACTCCTTCAACCTCACCGTCTTTTTTTAACAACCCCGTCACTAAATCATCCAACGCTTCGGTTTTAATATTGGTAAAGCCAACTTTTTGCAATTGTGTAACGACACTTTCGTAGTTTTTTCCCTTAAACTCACTTGAAGAAGAATTTATTGCTATTTTAGTGGCGTCATTCTGGTCGTTACGATCACTCCAAGTGCCAAAAGATACAATAAGTATAAGTGCAATGAATGCTCCTAGTAAAAACACCCAATATTTTTTTATAAATTCAATGGTCTTTTCTCTTTGTTTTTTTGCTTCTTCTTCTGCTCGCTTTTTCTTATCATCAATTCGCTTTTGTCTATTTTTTACAAAATCTAGCAAGGATTCTATCTTTTTAACATTCGGCATTTATTAATATCCTCCAAAAAATTCTAATTTAACTTTCCATTATATAAATTTTCTAACATAAATAAACAAAGGGGGTAGTCGGTTAGGGGTACGGCAACGATTCGTTATTTTTAGATATTATTACTTAATAGGTTGTCTATTTGTCCCCATCAATAAATGTGTTCCTTGCTACGTTCCCGATTATGTCAGTTGAAGCTGAATCCATTATACCTATTATCAAGCCTCCAACAACGGGAACCATTTTGCCAAGATTCACAATGCCCGTTTGCCCAAATTTTGTTATAAATCTGAATCCAACTGTTTGGTTTATCTTTGTAATAACTTCTATCGAAATCTGTTTAATTGCTTGCGTAGTTATTTTAGTACCCAAGTTAACCCCAACTTCTTTTAAAATATCTTTAGCACCATTTCCAGCAAGGCATAAATAAACAAACGTTTTAACCCGGTCATCACGTATATCGTAACCGCCCATATATGCAATTGCCGCAATCATACGTATTTGAACGTACATAACACTCGCGATGTTTGCCGGTATGGTTACAGGCAAAGTAATTAATCCCCCAATTCCAGATAGGAATCCCGAAACTCCACATTTTGTGTTTTGCCACCTTATTAAAGAGTTCACCTTATCTTCCAGCGAAGCACTACCTATCAAATAGTCATTAGCTAATTCCTCTGCAAGAATCTAAGCCAGGTACTCCGTTTACGGCTTTGTCATAGGACCAATCTAAAGCTTGCATTAATTTATTCTGGGTCAATTCTTCGCTCATTTATTTCACCTTATACTCTCTAGTTATTTTACAGACACATATATCTCCTAAAATTTTACCTTGCCTCGCTAGAGGTTATCCCTTGAGTTTCAATTCCAAGAAGCCCAAAAGTTTCAGTTCCCAATTATCTCATAACATTCTTGCAAAGTAAGGTAAAATCTGTCACATACGCTCACCTAATGGCTTTATCTCAAGAGTTATATCTACCCCGAGTAATTATCTTTATTTTTCCTCTGAGTCCTATAAGAGTAACTATGTAAAGTTCACTTAAACCAAATTCCCCGTTTTTGTCCAAATTCCTCCTTGACAGTCGATTTACCGGTTTTCGTTTCCTTCTCATTTGGCCCTTCTGAGTGTGTTTTTGTTCGAAAGACCAAGGTCCGTTTTTCTCTCGCTCACGTCAATTTAATATGATGTTTGTTTCCGGTTTTTCCTATTCTGGTCACATCTTATCCTATTGTTACTCCTTTTTAACCGCTTTCAGAGGTTCGCATTATAGACATTATCAATACTTATACTCTATTGACTCCACCTTCACCGAAATCAGGATTCAGTGCCTAGTTAGTATTTCTAAACCTAAACTTCAGATAATTTGTACAACCTTAAAAATCTCAATATTTGCCCTTTCTCGTGATTAACTCCTCACCACATTTCGGGCAACTATTAGCGCCAATTTGGTTCGCTGCTTCAGCTTTCTTTTTATGTATTCCTTCGACATGCTGAGTTCTGACTTTTTTATTACGTGGGTCACCCGTGAGCGGAAAATCAGTCATCCTATTTCTAATAGCTCGTATAACTGCAAACACTTTCAATAGCCTAAATTCTTCATTATTCTGTAAAACCCTGCCACCAACCGCTCCTTTTTACAATATTCTTTATATTTTATCCTATTAGCACGGACCTTCTGCTTGATAGCCTATCTTGCATAGCTTATCTGCGTAAACCATAACACTCAGCTCAGACAATCTATGTAAAAAAGGAGCGAAGACTAAGATTTCCTTAGTTTCGCTCCCTTGATTAGTTATCCACTCAACTGAAACTCTCTTCCAGTTCCATCTTCAACACATCAGCTGAAATACAAAAACTTTCCGTTTCACCCTACAACACTAAGCCACAAATCTAAGCTTTTTTCAAGTAGATCCCTACCTATTAAACTTCTTCAAGAAATTTGACCTGGATCTTACCCTCTAGTAGGTCTTCAAACTTTTAGACTGCTTCCTGAAAATAAGCTGAACTCCCATGGGCTTTGAAGGCCTCCTTGCCGGCTAAGATCCCTCGGCCGGCAGTCCAAAGCCTCTTTCCCTATTCAGAATCACGGTTTCCATCTTGAATGGTCATGACTTTGAGCCCAGGAGACGGCTCTCCATTCATGAATTCCGCTTCTCCCTCCTGCTGTGCTTTTAAAAGGATATCCATGGCATCTGCAACTTTAGCCGCAAGCTGAAAATACATCATTTTATAATCCGGCATCCTAATATCCCCCCTATTTCAAGCAGCGGCAAGGCTCCGGGTCATGACCCGGTCCTGCCGTCTGCTTGAAATAGGGGAAACTAAAAAGCGCATGCGAGGTTTTTTTCACCCTACACATACGCTCTGCTTCGTTACTTGCTGAATCCTAAACACCTAACCTCAATCAACCGGAAGCAAACCGGCTGTGAACAGAAAAGCGGTCCGCTTAACCGATACGCGAACAGTTCCTTTCCGCTG
>JARLHV010000051.1 GCA_031292055.1 Desulfosporosinus sp. | reverse complement strand
GTTTACGGATAAATCATTCCACTGTGGATTTATGCTTTCAATCAAAGCGTTCTTTTTATTTCGTGTCCAACCTTTAATCTGCTTTTCCCTGGCAATTGCAGCTTTTATATCAGTTGTACTATCAAAATATACTAATTTATTGACATTATATTTCTCGGTAAATCCTTTGACGGATTTGTTTTTATGTTCATACAGTCGCCGTTCAAGATTATTGCTTACACCAGTATAAAGGACCCTATTTAACCAATTTGTCAATATATAAACATAGTACATAAAAGTCACCTCATGGATAGATTCTTCACTTCGTTCAGAATGACAAGCGAGAAAACTAAGTCCTTACATTTACTTCGCATTTTTAGACTACTGCGTCATAGGCGTATTAACGTTCTGTGAACCAGTACACACCTCTTGACCCAAACTGCACATAATAACTGGAAGTTAAAAGTTTCAAAGATACGTTCAAAATATGGGTCATTAGCGAAGCTAATTCACGTCAGCAATTTGGTAATCCAAATGTTCCTTTATCTAACTGTAACAATAACAGGTTTCTGATTCCTATAAAATCTGTTACATACAGTTCCCTCGTCCAAAGTACGAGGGGACTGTTATGCCTAAACTGTAGTAGGTGCCTGAGCTACTGTTGACAAATTTTAGTTTATCCTGCATAAGTTGAGTTATTATCTACATTGACCATGCTCTGTAAAACCTTTATTGCCTCAATTGGATTGCCTTGCCAATCCAGTTCATACCAAACTCCATTTACAGTTACCCAATAAATCTCTATTGTAGGTTTATTGCTGGTGAAAATGAGATAAAATTCCCCTTGAGAACCAGGTAGAGTCTGACCAATATTATTAATCTCGTTAATTACCTGTTCAGCGAAACTAATCGCGCTGCCATAAGAATTTCCTGAACATCCACTAACAAAAAAAACCCAATTACCAGATTCCCAAGTTATGGCTGTACCACCGACAACATTCGGGTCTAGAACATATTCTTTACCTGTGATTCCGTTAGGTAGATTAATAGTCTTGAAGTGAACTTTTACAAATTGTTTTGCCTCTTGTTGTTCAGAAGGTTTGCTAATATTTTCTGAAAGAGTTCCATAATACATGGCGCCTGGCACACCCTCTGATTTCTGGTCTATTTCTACCGAAAAAGTATTACTTTTGATTTCAGGTGAAATAGACCACTGCAATCCGACATCAGGTTGAGGCAAATAGGTTGGTAATATTATGGGAAATCTACAAATCTTTAACAAATCTTCGGTTATTGTTTGAAACTGCTTAACTATTTTTGTGTAATCTTCTGCTTTACTCGATGATGGGGCAACACTGCTGGATGCGACAACATCAGATGCGTCATTAGATTTTTCATTATTACTGAAACAGCTCGTTAAAAGTATTAAAAAACAAAAGACAATTACATACCCATATTTACCTTTAATCATAGTATAACATTCCCTCTTTACGCTGCTGAATTATAGTTCTCCCCTTGGGTGGGAATTTATTAGCCCATCAAAATAGTTCACCGCAAATACATAATTTACCTTTATTATAAAATTGCGTCCGATAATTGAGCACTTGTAAACTAAAATAAATGCCATTTCCTCATCCGAAAGATGAACGATACAAAATGATAGAATTATTGCGTCGAATGATTTCTCTTTAAATTCTATATCTCTTATGTCTTGGCAATAGAATGTTGAACCAGGAACGTTCAGCCTTGCTAAGGCTATCATCTCTTCCGATAAGTCAATTCCCGTAGCGGAAATATCCTTCCCACATAAATCAAGTTGTTTAGCTACATTTCCAGGTCCACAACCTAAATCCAAAACAATATCTTTTACTTTGAGAAATTCAATAAATTCTTTAATTCTCTCAATATATAACTCAGAGTTCATAAATTTTTCTGCATATACCTTCGAGTTTTTATCATAAGCAATAATCGTTTTCTGTGTTTTATCCATGGGCTTATTCCCCCTTTAAACTATCACAAATGCAACGATTATCGTTGTTTCTCTTCCTCTACTCCAGCATTTTCAATTTCTTTGCCAATTCATCAATATGTCTGTCATCAGTCCCACAGCAGCCGCCGAAAATTTTGATTTGCTCTTCTGGTGGGCGTCATAAGCATTATTGGCAGGTCATAATTTATAGTAATATCAATATACTGCTTATATATTCCCGCAAGAATGTTAGCGTGGTTATGATTGTATATTAATCCAGCATGAACAATGTCATCATCTAGCTTGAGATTAAACTCATTTTTTAGTCGTTCTACAATAGCTCCCTCTGTTAATATTAGCGGCGAAGCATTGAAGCACGACACGAACAGTGTATCTTTAATATTGCTTGGAGAATTCATGATTCACCTCTTACCTAAATATATACAAGTTCAGCGACGAGCCCTTTTATTGAAAACTGTTTCTCGAAGCTGTGTTATTCGAAGCTATCATAAAGCAGGATTTTTGGTTTAATCTTCCATCAAGCAATACCTGATTGCACTTTCCACATGTATCTTCGTAGTATTCAGAAACGGTATATTATACTCATCCTTTGTTAGAATAAGCGGTAATTCTGTGCATCCAAGTATCAACCCCTCAATCAAGTCTTCGTCAATCATGCGTTTAACAATCGTGAGCAAGCCGTTACGCGTTTCTTCGAAAAATTGTCCGAACTCAATTTCTGTCATTAATTTTTGCTGAATATAGTCTTGCTCCTTTTTACTTGGAACAACAATAGAGATGTTGTTCCAAGTAAAAACCTTTTGAAAGAAACTAGCCCGCATGGTAAAACTCGTCCCGAGCAGTCCGACCCTTTGTAATCCTAATTCATTTGCCTTCTTACTTGTCTCCTCAACGATGCTTATTAACGGAATGGAAGATGCGCTCTTTAATCGGTCATAAACAATGTGTGGTGTGTTCGCCGATATAATTCCGAAGTCAGCACCAGCCTTATGTAGGGTGTTGACCCCTTTCAATAAAAACTCCGTGACATCCTCCCAGCGTTCCTGTTCAACCAATGTAAGAAGGGTATACATATCCATGCTATAAATAACAATTTCAGGAAGACTTCCTTCGCCTCGCTGCTGCCGATATTTGTCTATTATTAAGCGGTAGTATTCAAGTGTGGACTCGGGTCCAAAACCACCAATCATTCCAATCTTCTTCATAAAATACACTCCTATACATTGTGATTGCTTAATACTTTAAAATTATCCTAGTGTACAATTGCTGATTGCTCTATCGGTTAGATAACCACAAACATCTTCTATGTTGATAGTTTCGGTTTTACTGTTTACTCCATATATTTTCAAAGAGGTTGGTTACGGTCAGATGCACTATCCCCTTTTCATTTAAGGAAATTTCGTTTTTTTCATAAGCTTCAGTTGGAAAAATATAAAAGCTAAAATCATCACCGTCTTTATAATTCAATCCACTCATACCCATTTCAGAACTGGTATAGGTTTTACCGTTATATTCAGCAGTCATTTTTGCTGACATGGTATTGGTGACTGATTTGTCACCTAAAGTAGCATGATGCTCTCCAGAAATCAAAGTGGCCTTGGTTAAAGAATATTGACCACTTGCCCTAAAGCCGATTCTATAACCTCCAGAATTTATATCACCTGTATTACCAACATAACTAACATATATCCTATGAATTCCATCATTGTATAACTCTTTACCAAGATTACTCTCTAAATTTGATAAATCAATAGAAACAGAATAGTTTCCCTCAATAATATGACTTTGCAAATCATTAAATTGCTTTGTGTTATTAGCGATGTAAGAAATACCGTTCTCCCATAATCCGATTAAGCCTGTTGACCAAAGGACTATTAGTATCGATACAAAAATTAATACTGAGATTATAATTTTCTTCTTTCTACTTTTAATCACAATCCCCTCCATATAGATATAATGCATTATTATCAAACCCACTTTAGAAAACCTCTGACGGTGACGCATTTAGCTTCTATCTATTTTAGACAACCGTTATGGTAATTATATAATATTCTAACTAACATTTATATTTTCATTTGCATTCGCCTAATTTAAAAATGTTAATGCCTCTATTGCGTATATTCCTACTTAATATTGACTTCTGTTTTCTTTGCAACTAAATTTGTAAGGGCTTTATATACCATAAATCCGATGATAGCACCTAACGTGTTTAGCGTGTTTAGTATCATATCATCTATATCAAATGACCCGCTGCAGGATAGGTAATTTTGCTCGCCAGCTACTTTATCATAATTGAAAGGTGCTATACCTGGAGTTATTAAATATTTTCAATTGACCATAGAGCAAATGTGTAACTTTTCTTTATTAAACAGCACTGTAATAATAGGGAAAGAGGTGAGGCTGTGCAGACTGTTGAACAACTTTATAAGCTCTATGAGAAACCTGTCTTTCGCTATTTTTATGGTTTAACAACGGACTATTATCTCGCCGAGGAATTGACGCAAGAAACCTTTTTCCAGGTGTTAAGGACTATCCCTATGTTTAGAGGGGATGCCCAAATCACCACTTGGCTCTATAAAGTAGCGCGTAATGTTTACGGAACATGGAAACGAAAGAAAGCCAACCATTCCCTTCCTTTAGATAATGAAAGCCTTCAGATACCCGACCCAAAGGAACCACCAGATTTCTTAGAACAAAAAGAAAAGGTTGCCTTATTGTTTAGAACACTGCGGCAACTTCCGGAAAATTACCGGGAAGTGCTCTGGCTTAGGGAATGGCAGGATTTGAGCTATGAAGAGATTGCAGTCATTACCTCTCATTCAGTTCCCTGGGTGAAAACAACTCTGCACCGGGCACGATTGCACTTTCGTCAACTTTATGGGAAAGAGGAGGGCTTAATATAATGAAACAACCATGTGAGTTGATCGAAGATATTCTTCCATTATATGTGGAAGATGAAGTTAGCGGAAAAACGAGAGAAATTGTTGAGGAACATTTGCGTGAATGTCCAGGGTGTCAAAATCTCTGTGAGGAATTCAAAAACCCTAATCCAGTGTTGCCTGACCTTAAAGAATCTTTGCCTGAAGCAAATACGTTAAAACGGTCATTCAAACGTCTTAAAATATGGGCTTTAGCAGGTCTTGTTCTGATCATTCTCGCAGGAATCGGCATCGGAGTTACCAGCTATAAGGCGGGAAGCGCCGCCCCAAAAGATATTTTGTCGCTGAATGACGTCACTCGTACCCTGAAAAAGGCCGGGCTGACCTTGATTCCTGATTCGGCGCTTAAACCTGAGAATTATAAAATGGGTGATAAAGCGCCGAGTATTTATAAACTAAACTCAGGCGAAAACCTGTTTATTTATTGTTTCACTTCCATTGGAGAGCGGAACACGGAATTCAAGGAATGGGAAGAAACGAATCGTCCAATTAGCGGAGGAATGGTTCAAAATATGTTTACCACACAAGGGAAATTTAGCCGACAATATGCCGCTAAAAATACGATTATTGTGTATTCTCTAAGCAAAATCCCTGATACTGGGGCAGAACTTGAAAAGAAGGTAACTCTCCTATTAACGACCTTAAGCAAAGCAATCTTTTACAACTTGAATGACGGGCAGCAAATTGTATTCCAGGGAGAAGGCGACCATTGGAAAGGGAAAGTCACGCTCAATTATTATCAATATTTTTGGCCTGATGATCAAGGGATTCTGCGTTATGACAGCTGGAACTATGAACAGCCAACCCTTGAGTTCAAAGGTGATGACAGAACAATTACCGGAAATTTCAGTTGTGAGTTTAAGTCCTCAGCAGGAAGTTCTCTCAGAACCGACTCAGGATTTCATCCTGATCAATTTTCCAACCAAAACAGTCTTAATTTTTACGGCGGTACATCGGCAGGCAGTCCGAGTTTCGGAGGAAACAACGGAGCCATACCTCAAAAAGATGGGGTTTATACTGTTACTGTAAAATGGAATAATCAGCAGGAAACCTTTGAGTTAAAAGCTGTGCCCCAGAGTTAACCTAGATAACTGAGCCGTCTGCCGTGCAAAATTGGTCGAGAATTAGTGGATAAGTTGCTGATCCAATGTGTTACGGTTGGTTCCAAGGTCAGAGCTAATTACTCGCATTAGAAACTTTTATTATCAGCACCTCTAGCCGCGAGCTTTTTTCTTTTGCTTGAAAGGATTTTTTCACACTCTATTGAACGCTGTTTTTTAGAGGTATTTTTGGGATCGAGCAGAGGAAAATACCAGTAATTGCTTTTTTAACCACGCTTCTACGGTTGCTGCCCTGCTCACTAAAAATACTCCCCCAAGTACCAAACTCAATCCTATAAATGAATAGCCTGATAAATATTCTGCCAAGACATAGTAACCGACAAATTGAGCAATAACCGGCGAAATATAGGTCCAGGTTGATGGTAATAAGGGACCTGTCCGATGGACCAGCCAGTAGTAAGAGCCATGTCCGGCAAGTGAACCAAGGACGACAAGATAAGCCCATGACCAAACTATGTTAGAGTTTAGAACGACTTTTGCCGGTTCCGTGACTAAGGAGAGCAGAATTAGCGCGGTTCCTCCAATCAGCATCTGCCAGCCATTGAGTACGAAGGGATTCAAACCGGCCGATAATACTCTTTTAGCTGTCATTGTGCCGAAAACGCAGCCAACTTCAGCAGCAAGGATAACGATAACCGCTAATAAAGCTTCTTTCGTCACCTCAACCCCCAGGGCAGGAAGCACCGCAAAACCTACCCCAATAAACGAGATCAATAAACCACAGCCTTTAATCCAAATACTTTGCCGGGAACCCTGCAACCACTCGACGATACCAATCATAAGCGGGGTCGTTGCGGCTAACAGTGCCGCAATACTTGAGGAGACATACCGTTCACCCCAGTACAAACAGCCGAACATGGTACCAGTCATAAAGAGACCAACCAGCAAAACATCTCTGCGTTTGCCCGCTTTGACACTAATTTCACCCTGCGCCAATTTTACGGCAGCCAATACGATCACTCCGGCAACGAAGAACCTCATACCGGCAAAAAGAAAGGGCGGTGCACCGGCTTCTATTCCTACCTTGATTGCCAAAAACGTGGTACCAAAAATTAAACACATCAAACCATATACGAGATACATAAGTTTTCCCTCTTTCCTGTTATATAACATTCCTGTATACTGGTCCTATAAAACCATTAATTAGCTATAACAGTCAAGGAACAGCTATAACAGTTGGAGGATAGCTATGAAGATTTCTATTAACCGCCAAAGCAAGATTTCCATTCGGCAACAAATTTATTTAGAAATAGCCCAGCGTATCCGTTCTAACCTAATTGAACCGGATTTTAAACTGCCTTCCGTTCGAGAACTGGCCAAAGCACTAAATGTTAGTTTAGTAACTGCACATCAAGTCTATAAAATGCTCGATCATAGTAACCTTACGGAAAGCATTCAAGGTAAGGGAACCTTCGTGCGCAATACGGAAAACAATACTCCGGACAACACTCCTCCTTCCACCACGTTTGATTGGCAGTTATCAGTCCCTGACTATCTCCCACGTGCCAGCTTCTGGAGTCAGAGTACGGTACGCTTATCTCCTAATATTTTAGATTTAGCATCGGCATGTGTCCACCACTCCCTGATCCCGATGCATTTGATTCAAACCTCAATCCGCCAAACCTTGGATAATTCCCCGAATACCTTAGGTCAATACTCTAACTTTCAAGGAGATCCGGACTTTATCCTGGCCTTAATCGACTATTTAAAATTATTGTCTATCGATTTCCAACCGCACCAATTACTGGTTACAAATGGTACACAGCAAGGTATTGACCTATTTGCACGCACCTTTCTGGGACCTGGTGACACGATCGGGGTTGAAACTCCTTGTTTTTCGGGAGCCATTGATGCCTTTCGCTTAGCTCACGTCAACTTGCACCCGATCCCTGTTGATTCCAACGGAATCAGAGTTGATATACTGGAAGATTTGGCACCCTATACTCGCTTTAAAGCCATTTACACTGTTCCCACCGGACAAAATCCCACGGGAGCAATTATGTCCCTGTCACGACGCCAAGATTTGCTGAATTTTGCCCGGCAACACAATGTCCTTATTTTAGAAGACGAACCACATCGCGAACTGGAAATGAATCGCCTAAATTCCGCGGTTTTGCCTCCACCGTTAAAGATGTTAGATACCGATGGGCGGGTGATCTATCTCAAAGGTTTTAGCAAATTCCTCTTTCCCGGCATACGGCTTGGTTTACTGGCCGCAGATGGCAGCCTTTACAACCGCTTGCTTGCCGCCAAATCTATTGCCGACCTGGGTTCTCCCCTTTGGCTGCAAAAATCTCTTATACCATTTTTTCGTAATCCACAACTTTTCCCTTCCATTCGGAAAATGAACACCGTACTGGATATCCGCCGCAAAAATGTTCTTCAAACCCTGGATCGCCTGCTTGACCCTCGCATTATTCGCCCTCAACAATCTGCCGGACTCCATTTATGGCTCTCGATGCCCATCGGGACCCATACCGATTTCCTAATCCCGGAAGCCCACCGCCGCGGTGTACATTTTCTCCCCGGTTCTATCTTCTATCCCGGCGAACCCGAGACCAATCATCTGCGAATTTGTTGGACTAACCTTACAGACGCAGATTTACCCAAAGCACTGGAAATACTTTGTGGGTTGCTTAACGATGCATTGATACTCCCCATGGATAAAAAAAAGAGAACCGCATTTTCTGTGGCTCATTTGTCCTTATAATAAACTTTTGCTTTTCAAATGCCTTATAGAAACCTCATGTTCGCCCAATATACCTTTTAACATTTCTAAAACCTTTTGCTCTACCATCTTCTTTCATTCCCCTTTGTAATTGTTAGTCCTTCAACCTCAATTACTCGATTACACTATTGTATAATTAAGTTAATTTCTCACCTTCATCTTATCAAAGATATTCATTAAATCCAACTCAATTCTTTCAACGGCGCAGTCAAATCTTCCTC
>JARLHV010000050.1 GCA_031292055.1 Desulfosporosinus sp. | reverse complement strand
GCCAGATAAAAGGCCTCTTTGACAATCCGCGGAATCTCCCGAGCATCCTTCACCAAATAACTGTGCTTGGTGATCGGTGTGGTGATCCCTGTAATATCCGCCTCTTGAAAAGAGTCGGTTCCCAGCAAACTTGTAACCACCTGCCCCGTCAAAACGACTAAGGGAATGGAGTCCATATAAGCATTGGCAATCCCGGTAACCAGATTCGTGGCGCCCGGGCCCGATGTTGCTAAACAGACCCCCACGTTACCCGTGACACGAGCGTAACCATCGGCAGCATGCACCACCCCTTGTTCGTGCCGTGCCAGGATATGTCGGATGGGACTGTCCAGCAGCGCATCATACAAGGGAAGCAATACCCCACCTGGATAACCAAAGATAAGGTCAACGCCTTCCTTTTCCAATGCCTCCAATAAGACGTTTGCCCCGTTTAACCTCTTTTTTCCTGCGTTCATATTCATCTCCCTTTCCCCCTCCTAACTCATCAGTCGGTTACACTCCAGACTATTGTCCATTTCAGGACGCTTAACCACGAGTAGCGTCCAAAATAGGCCTTAGATCGTTATTCGCCGAGAGCCAATATATTCCTCCTTTTAAATGAAAGAAATTTCAGTTTATTCAGAAATATAATTGAGGGCGGTAAGTTCCTGAATCTTAGTTTGATTATATTGGGGTGCGGTCAGGGTAAACTATATGTTATGATGATATCACAAGCATAGATTAGAGTGAAGGTGGCTATTACATGTTTAAAATTATTGAAAATTGCCTCGAAAATATATCCTTGACAGAGTACTACACTTCATCTGCAAAAAAAGGCTCCGAGGAATACGAGCAGCTGATCAAAAAATTCGAGGCTGAACCACAGTTCAAATTTCGAATGCGCGACGAAGACCAAGTAGTCTACTATATTGGCTACTCAGATGACTGTACCCGCAAGAGCGGCTTTGATCCATTAGATATGTATGGCGAGTATTATGGCTGTATTGATATTCAATATCTCAATGCCCAAGGCGAGTATGAGAGACTGTAACGAATAGCCCCGCTATGAGGGGCACATGCCTCCTTGTCTGACGCAAACTATCCAAGGCATCATGACTTGTTATTTTCTTTCATATGCCTAAGTATAAAACAAGGCTGGAAGCTTTAGACTTCCAACCTTGTTTTTCTATCAAAGTTTACATCAGACGCGACACAATCCTGGAAAAATTACGATCGAGTCTCAAACTTTCTTCATTAGCAGCACTTCGTTGCCCTTAGCATTATAGATTACTTTGTCACAAAATAGTCTCATCAATAAAATACCTCGCCCGCCTTCCACCTCTAACAGTTCATCAAACTCCATATCATACATGTCTTCTTTAAGTTGAACCGTAACTCTCTCAGTGTTAAAGCCCAGACCATCGTCTTTGACCCTGATGATGAGTTTCCCCCCCATCCGCCTTATTTTGATCCGAGCATGCCCACCGTAGTAGAACCCATTGTTCATTGCTTCGTTAATGGCAACCTCCAGCGTGGACGCATGTCTTAGTGAGTTCATTTCCAAGAATTCACTAATAACTAGCTGAGCATGTTCTAGGTCCTCTTCAGTTTTTATATCCAGCACGCTTATTTCCCCGCTTTCAGCGAGGATCTCTATGCAAATAACCGAAAAATCATCATTCCTTTCCGGACTTTCGGCCAGTTTCGCAAGCCATTTCTCATATTCCGTAAAACACCTCTGCTTACGTATTCCACATAATTCGATTAGATCAGAAGCCCCATCGCTCATCATGCAATAGATTTCCCCTACTTTAAGGGGTATGGTCACCATTTCAATAGCAGGATCATCAATAATACCTAGATAGCAACCCGATATAGGGACTAGAGAACATTCATTGGGTTTGGCAACTAGAAATAGCGTTATGCCCGCAGAGATAAGTTTTAGCTTAGCAGCTTGTAAATCAAATTCGAAATATAGCAAGGCTACAAAAGAATCTTCATATAGATAGGGCGTTATTCTCTGATTTATAATCTGAAGAGCACCCTCTTCGATCGTCTCACCCGTAAGTAAAACGTTGTCCAACATCATTTTAAAGGTAGCCGTTTGCAAGGCTGTCGCCACGCCATGTCCACTCACATCAACAATATATCCACACAATTTATTTTGCCCTTCAAACCACTTGAAATTAAAGAAATCTCCGCTGACGATACTATGAGGCTCGAAGATCGTACTGACACGCACCCTGTCTCCAATAAAAGGATGGGGTAGGGAGTCCTGCTGCACCTGTGCTGCCAACAAAAGTTCCATTTGGGTTTGTTGCTCTCGCTCCCAAAGCTTATCTTCGATCTTCTTCCTGTCAGTTATATCAACAATACTAATCGCTTTCAGCGGACTATTATTTGCTTCATCCCGTACTGGGTAGCTCTGAAGCCAGAGCCAACGCATTTCCCCATCAGGTCTAATTATTCTAAACTCTGCATTTGTCGCTTCATTCATCATTTCAAAACCTTGGCAGAAAGAAGCCTGCATCCTTTCCCTATCAGCCGGATGGATCAACTCAAGCAGTGAACGTTGATTATCAAGTAAACTCTGAGAAGACATCCCACTGATTCTTTCATAGGCTGGACTGACATAAACAATTTTATCCATATCAGTGATCAGAAAGATCTCATTGATCGTTTCCGCAAGCTGCCTGAATTTTTCTTCACTCGCTCGTAGCTTTGCGTTTAACTGTTTGCCTTCGGTAATATCCATCATTACCGCCAGAAAAGCCTTCTCGCGTTCATAGGTTATCTCGGTACCCTTTAAAAGCACATTAATAATTTCGCCAGATTTTTTAATTAATTCTATTTCACAGGAGAGGCAATGTTCTCCGGGTTCTCCAGCAATTAAAGCAGAGTCGACACACACAAGCGAATCCTCTGTCATCAAATCCTTCATATGGCGACCGATAGATTCATCTTTATAGCCAAGCACTTCTTTACCAGCATCATTGACAAATTCAATAACACCTTGTTTAAAAATAACTACAATCAGAGGAGCGTTATTTACAATTGCCGCATACCGTTCTTTACTTTCCCTGAGTTCTACCTCCAGATCAGTCATTTCTGTAATATCTTCGAAGCACTCCATTTTCTCGCTGATCTCACCAAATTCATCTTTAAGCACGGCTACGCTCTTTAAAACATGCCTGATTTGACCATCTTTGGTTACGATTTTACACTTCTCATTGATTAACGGCGAGTCGATAATCTTGTGACACAACCCACACTCATCCCTACCTACTCCATGCAAGATCCTTGAGCATTCTTTGCCCATAACTTCTGCTACTGTATAACCGGTAATCTCTTCGGCTATGTTATTCCAGCGAATGATCTTGCCATGCCTATCTACAGAAAGGACAGCACTGGGGACAGTTCTGAAAAGCAACTCAGCATATTCTGCCTGTTCCCTTAGCTTTTTTTCAAGCTTTTTTCGTTCTGTAATATTTCTCGCCACTCCTAGCGTTCCAGCAACTTTACCATTATCTTTAAAAAATAGCGCAACAAAAGTTTCGAGCCACTTGCCACTCACTTCATGATGAAGTGGATTCAATCTATTTCCTGACTTTATTAACTCTTCCTCACTACCTTTATGTTTCAACGCAATTTTGTAAGGAAATATATCAAAATCGGTCTTGCCGACAATCTCTATCGCCTTTACTCTGTAAAAATCTTCAAAAGCCCTATTTATAATAACATATTTGCCCCTCTTATCTTTCATCCAAGCTATACATGGCAAGCTATCCAGGATTGATTGAATATCTTTTAGCTTCTGGTTTCCTTCTTCCACTTTTCTGGTGGTTATGTCAATCGTCAATCCTTCATCTCGCTCGCACCGAAAAACATCCTTGCCTATTCCATAAAACACCTTTTCCCCTTCCAACTTACCTTCAAACATGCGAATTTCCAAAGGTATTAGCTGGCCGGATTTAGTACGAAGTGGGATCAGACATCTGGCTATATTCCCTTCCAACATACCTTTTACTTTTCCTTGTACTTCCATGCGTCTAGTCAAAGGATACAGCAATTCGAAATTCATGTTGATCATTTCTTCCAGGGTATATTCCAGTTTCTCCAAGGCAGCTTTATTGGTGCGGATAATTTTACCCGTTGGATCTAAAATGAAAAGATAATCCTCTATTTGATTGAATAATAAATTGAAACTGTCTTGATATTGAGTATCCAGTCCCGTGGGAACCTGTTTTCCCATAATCATAAGGCTTTGCCTCCTAGTGATTATATTATTCAACGATAAAAACATTGTTAAGTCGTGTGCGTTTAATTAGATCCAGGGGCAACCCTTGAGCACCCGTCAGTACAAGTCTACCACTTTTTTCAACTGTGCGTTTATTGATCATCACTAAGGCTCCCAATCCCGAACTATCGATATAACTAAGTCCGGAGAGATCCATCCTCAGATCTGTCACTCCTTGATTGATTATCTCTAAGAGATCATTCTTTAGTGACGACGCATCCCTAACGTAGATTTTATCCTTGAGAAAAACCAGCGCCTGATTGCCACTGACCTTAATCGAATATTTCATAACTTTTCTCCTTTACTCGTCAACTTTAAATCTAGTAATAAGATCCTGCAGATTTTGCGCCATAGCGCTGGTCTGTTCGGAACTTGACGCCACAGTTTCAAGGGTTGCTGTGGTTTCCTCAATGGCTGCTAACACCTCTTGAGCCTCCCGACTTGTTCCCTCTATATCTTCAGCTACAACCTCGATTAATTGCACAATTTTGTCAGATGAGGCGACCTCATCGTCGGTTACCTTAGCAATTCCGTCGATATCACTTACGGTGTCCGCCACGGCCAACAAAATGTTTTCCAGCGATTTTTCCGCCTTGTTGACCTCTTCCACGCCTATCTCAACCTCCGCCAGACTATGCGTCATGGCTACTACCGCACTATCTGTGTTTTCGGTAATCTTAGCGATAAGCTGCGAAATATTGCCGGCCTCGGCATTAGATTGTTCCGCCAATTTTCTGACTTCCTCCGCAACAACCGCAAAACCTCTGCCAGATTCGCCCGCCCGCGCAGCTTCAATAGCTGCATTGAGTGCCAACAAATTTGTTTGATTGGCAATGCCCGTGATGGTTTCATTGATCATACCAATTTGTTGAGAGTATTCATTCAAGAGGGTGATGATTTTTTCCGCCTCTCTTGTCTTGTTATAAATAGTGTTCATACTTTGCATGACGATAGTTACAGTGGCCTTACCCTCCTTCGCAGCATTGATCGAGCTTTCCGATTTAAGGCTAGCTGATCCAGCCTTATCCTTAGCGATCTGAATAAGTGCTGAAAGTTCAATTAGAACCTGTGAAGTTTCTGTACTAGAATTAGAAGCGTCTTCCATTGATTGAGCAACTCTCTGGTTTTTCTTAGAAATAGTTATTGTCGTCGCCGACACTTCCGCTGAAGAAGCCGCCATTTCTTGGGATGCAGCGGCCAATTCACTTGAGCTACTTTTTACCGCCTTCACAATTTCCAATTGCGCAACAATCATGGCATTAAACGATTCACAAAGTTGCCCAATTTCATCCCTCGTTCCAGCAACCGCTTTGACCAGTAGATTTCCTTTACTCACCTCGGCCATTAACTCTTGCAGCGCTTTGATCGGAGCTGTGATCTTGAAGGCAGCAACCAGACCAATCAGAATTCCTAACATTGCTACCAAAACGGCTGCTACTATACCTACTCTTTTAGTCAGTTTCGAAGCCTTATCCGCAGTCTCCATAGCTTGAGTAACCGTTTCGATTCGATAAGTTTTGGCTTCATCAACCTTAGCAAGCATTAGGCTTGCTTGAGGTGCCAACTCGTTGATCGCAATTTCCAGGGCTGCCTCTTTCTGGCCTGCCTTTAACAAGGGCAGGAATTTTTCAGCAACGATTTTAGCATAGTTTCCGTCTAGGGCTTTAGTATCAACGGATAATTTACGAGAAGCGTCTGAAGTCGCCTCATTAATAAGCAAATCTTCAAGCTTCGCGTTCACATCGGCTAAACGCAGATAGTCATTGAAATACTTTTCTTCTCCGTAGAGCAAATAAGCCCTAATGTCGGAGGACTCTGCCACAGCATTATAGGCAATATCATTATTTGTCTGCATACGCGGAATCTTGCCCTTAAGATCATTGACTGCCACTTCGGCCCTAGTACACTCATAAATAGTATAAACGAATCCCGCTGTCGCCACCAAGATAACTAACAAAAAATAGGCGACCATCTTTTTGGCTAATGTCATTTTCATTATTACCTGATTCTATACAAGTAGAAATCAGATTCCCTCCCTTATGATTATTGATATGTAATTATTTTACTATAAATGAAGATTAGTATTAAGTATATATAAAATCAACATGACCGTACTCAGTTTATCTTATGGCATTTTGGGAACCCTGCCTTTTCAAAGTTAGCGTAGAAACAAGGCTGGGAGCATAAGCGCCTCCAGCCTTGTTTCTCTAGCAACGATATAAACTTCCTCTACTTCCGCCTAGTCAAGAGCTCCTTACCAACCTCACCAACTCCAACCCCACGCTCTTCCAGCATCACCAAAACATGATAGAACAAGTCTGACACTTCACATTTGATCTCCTCCGGATCGGCATTCTTAGCAGCTATAATAACCTCAGCACTTTCCTCTCCGACCTTTTTAAGGATCTTATCAATCCCCTTTTCAAACAGATAGGTCGTATAAGCTCCTTCCGGTCGCTCCATGTTTCGAGAATGAATCACATCGGCCAACAGCTCTAAGGTTCTCCCAAGTGACGGCTCGGACCTTACTTCCGGTTCTCCACTGACCTTAAACCCAGCGCTAGTCAAATCATAGTGAAAACACGAGAAGTGGTTTTCATGGCAAGCCATTCCAGTTTGTTTCACAACTAGGAGCAGTGCATCCTGATCACAATCAAACTTAATATCGATAATCTCCTGGAAATGTCCAGAGGTTTCCCCTTTCAGCCACAAGGATTGCCGACTTCGACTGTAATAGCAGGCCTTGCGTTCCTGAAGTGTTCGACGCAAAGACTCCTCGTTCATATACGCCAGCATCAAAACCTCTTTGGTCTCTATATCTTGGACAATCGCGGGAACAAGCCCTTGAGAATCCCAGCGTATCCCAGCCAAATCTAAGGTTTCTATTTGATTTTCATTCATTTATATCTCTACCTTCCATATCGTAGTTCGTGATTCGTAGTTCGAAGTCGCGCAAGTCGGGGACGGTTCTCGACTTGCACTCGACTTGCAATATCAACAAGGCCGAACCAAAATCCCCTGTTCTGATAGGTAGCGTTTGGCTTCCTCAATGCTGTACTCCTTATAATGAAAAATCGAAGCCGCTAAGACGGCGTCTGCTTCCCCAAGGGTTAGACCTTCCGCTAAATGCTCTAAGGTTCCTACCCCGCCGCTCGCAATAACGGGTAAGGAGACTGCCCTGCTCACAGCCCTAGTCAGTTCTAACTCATAGCCAGCCTTCGTCCCGTCTCGATCCATGGACGTTAAGAGGATTTCGCCTGCACCGAGAGCTTCTGCTTCCTCAACCCACTCCAAAACATCTTTTCCGGTCGCTGTTCTTCCCCCGTGAATATACACTTCCCATTTACCCGGTGCCGTACTGCGTGCATCAACGGCTACCACGATGCACTGACTTCCGAAGGCATGTGCCCCCTCTTGAATGAGCCGAGGATTTTGAACTGCGGAGGTGTTCAGAGCGATTTTGTCCGCTCCAGCTCGGAGCATACGGCGAATATCCTCAATGGTCCGCAATCCGCCTCCAATCGTGAAAGGAATAAAGACTTGCTCCGCCGTTCGGCGTACTACCTCAACCATGGTTTCTCGTTTATCAGAAGAAGCCGTAATATCCAGGAAAATCAACTCATCGGCACCTTCCTTGTCATAGAGCGCCGCAAGTTCCACCGGATCGCCCGCATCACGCAACTGTACAAAGTTAGTCCCCTTGACTACACGCCCCTCATGGACATCTAAACAGGGAATGATTCGCTTACTTAACATATCATTCCCCTCCATTCCTATTCACTCCGTCACGCGGGTCGAAACGAGCAGCCTCTAAGGCTTGCCTCAGGGTAAAAGCTCCGCTATAGAGTGCTTTTCCTGTGATGGCTCCTTCGATGGAAACGCCCTTTAAGGCCTCGATCTGTATGTTGCGCAGATCGTCCAAGGTAGAAATCCCACCTGAGGCGATCACAGCTAAACCCGTTGCTTGGGCCAAATGGACTGTACTCTCGATATTCGGTCCTTGGAGCATCCCGTCCCGAGCAATATCTGTAAAGACCACCCGTTTTATCCCCACATCTTTCATAGCTTGAGCCAAGTCAATGGCCAACATCTCAGTCGCTTCCGCCCAGCCTTGGACTGCTACCCAACCACCTAAAGCATCGATACCTACGACAATTCGTTCTCCGTACCGACGCGCTGCTTCAGCAACTAAATCCGGGTCTTTAACAGCGATCGTCCCTAAGATGACTCGCTCGACCCCTAAATCTAAGAGTTCGGTGATCCTCTCCAGAGTGCGAATCCCTCCGCCTACTTGAATTTTCAGGGAAACGCTCCCGACAATTTTGCGTATTGTTTCATCATTTACTGGTTCCCCGGTAAATGCACCATTCAGATCAACGACATGTAAATATTTTGCCCCTTGACTCTCAAAATCCTGCGCCACTTCAACAGGATTATCGGCATAAACTGTGGAATCCTCCATCCGCCCTTGTAATAGACGCACCGCTTTCCCCTCTTTTAGGTCAATGGCTGGAAAGAGTAGCATAATCATTCACCAACTTCCCGAAATTTGTAAGTAATTGAAGCCCCCAAGGACTTGATTTTTCTGGGTGAAATTGCGCCCCCCAAATATTATCCCTGCCTACGAGCGCAGCAAAAACGACCCCATAGTCACTAGTCGCAAAAATATCACTCTTCTCGTTAGGTTCTGCATAATAGGAATGCACAAAATAAAAGAACGATTCGTTTGGAATTTGTTCTAATAAAGGGCAAGGTTGTTCCAAGTTTAAACTGTTCCAGCCCATATGTGGCACCTTACCGCCGGGCGGAAATTTGACAACTCGGCCCGGCAATAGTCCTAACCCAGCGTGCTCGCCATGTTCTTCCCCGATCTCAAAGAGCACCTGCATCCCTAGACAAATCCCCAGGAAAGGGCGTCCGGAGCGAGCAAACTGAGTGATCGGCAGAATCCATCCCCCTTGTTTTAAAGCCTCCATTGCATCGGCAAACGCCCCAACTCCGGGAAGTATAAGACCATCCACTCCACGCAGCTCCTCTGGGGACGTCATAATCTTCACTTCAAAACCGACCTTTTCCAAAGCCTTTTCCACACTTCTTAAGTTACCTCGTCCATAATCTACAATGCCTATCACTTTCATTCCTCCTGGAACGCTATTTGCGATTAATTTATAAAACTCCTTTGGTCGAAAGAATGCCACTATACCGAGTATTTAGCTGTAAGGCTAAGCCAAGAGCTCTTCCTACCCCTTTGAAGACAGCTTCGAGAATGTGATGACAATTTTTACCAGATAGTAATCGAATATGCAGGGTGAGTCCACTCTGTACAGCCAGCGCCCGAAAAAACTCTTCAGCCATCTCGACTGGAAACTCGCCGACCATACCACCCGCACTCTGAACATCCCAAACCAGGTAGGGACGATTGGAAATATCCAAAGCCACTTGAACAAGGGCCTCATCCATAGGAAGAAGGGCCTCCCCAATTCGTTCAATCCCCACTTTATTGCCACAGGCCTCCCGCAGCGCTTGTCCTAAAACAATGCCGCAATCCTCGATCGTATGGTGAGCATCCACCTCCAAATCCCCGCTGGCCTCAAGGATGAGATCAAGGTAGGCAAATCGGGCAAAAGCTGTCAACATATGATCAAAAAATCCAATCCCGGTCTTAACTTGAGCTTCTCCTGTTCCGTCAAGGTTTAAGCGCACACGGATCTCCGTTTCCTTAGTTTTACGTTCAATAAAAGCTTCCCTCATGCTGGTCTCCTCTCGAATCCATAACAATTGTTTTTTATTCATCGTATAATATTAACACTATTTAGATACGAGTGACACCCGTGCCAATCTCTCGAACTGCTTGAAGGAAGCGATTGTTTTCCTCCGGCAGCCCTGCGCTGACGCGCAGGCATTTTCCTAAAATGGGAAGCACACCCATGTTGCGCACAAGAAACCCCCTCTTTAACAACTCTGCTGTCCACCCGTCGGGATCACCCGGTTTAAAGAGGATAAAGTTCGTCTGCGTAGGATAAACCACAACATCTGGGATCTGAGTTAAGCCCTCGTATAATTTTTGCGTTTCTGCCTTAAGACACTGAATTTGCACTTGATACTCGCTTAAATAACCCAAGGCCAGAATCCCAGCTTGCTGACTAAACACATTGACATTATACGGCGGTCGCACCCGGTCAATCAGGGCAATAGTCTCCGGCTGTCCAAGCAGGTACCCCAAGCGGAGACCGGCCATTCCGAAGGATTTGGAAAACGTCCGCAAAATCACTAAGTTAGGATAGTTTTTAATCTCAGGCATCAAGGTTTCCTCTGCAAACTCAGCATACGCCTCGTCAACAACTACGATTTTACCGCTTTCTCGCACAAGTTGTAGAATCTCTGCTCTGGGGAAGAGCGTACCAGTGGGATTATTAGGATTACAAATGATAACCACATGGGCCTCCGGGGAAAGAGCCGCCTTTAACATCTGCTCAGTGTTCAGATTTAGGCCATTTACCAAAGGGACTGCCACGACTGTGGTATTCGTTAAATGAGCGGATATTTGGTACATACCAAACGTTGGGGGATGAATAATCACCGCTTTTCCTAAACCGCCAAAGGTGAGCAAGATGAGTTGGATCAGTTCATCTGATCCATTGCCTGTCAGAATTCCTTCCACGGGAATTTTGGTATACATTGCAATAGCTCTTTTTAGGTCCTGAGCCATTCCGTCCGGATAACGGTTAAACATTAGTTTTTCTGAAAACAACTCTTCGCGCATTCCTTTTGGCCAAGGAAAGGGATTTTCATTAGCGTCGAGTTTGATACACTCGGGCATATATTTCGCTTCATAAGGAATGAGCTTCCGAACTTCAGGTCGAACGAATTTCTCTGGATTACATAACACGTTTTTCATCCTTACCGCCCCTTTCGCAACTAAATAGGATTATTTAAACCGCACCTCAACGGCACGAGCATGTGCCTCTAGCCCTTCGCTGCGGGCGAGTATAGCGATCTGCTTAGCATCTCGTTTCAAGGCTGCTTCTGAATACCCAATCACGCTAACCTTTTTCATAAACATATCAACATTCAGTGGAGAATAAAATCGAGCCGTCCCTCCGGTCGGCAAGACGTGATTCGGTCCCGCAAAATAATCTCCAACTGGTTCCGGAGAATAGCGCCCCAGAAAAACTGCACCAACATTTTGTACTTGACCTAACCAAGAATACGGCTCCTCCACAACCAATTCAAAATGTTCCGGAGCAACTTTGTTGGCCAAATCCATACCCTCTTGGAGATCAGCCACACAAATTGCGGCCCCATAGGTTTCCCAAGACGCTCGAGCAATCTCTGCACGCGGTAAGTCTGCGAGCTGTCTTTCTACCTCTGCAATAGTCTGCTCCAAGAGTTGACGAGAGGGCGAGACTAAAATTGCCGAAGCTAAACGATCGTGCTCAGCTTGAGAAAGCAAATCCGCAGCCAATTCTTTGGGACGCCCGCTCTCGTCCACTAAGATTAAAATTTCACTCGGTCCGGCCAGCATATCAATATCAACTGTTCCAAAAACTTGCTTTTTGGCTAAAGTCACATAAATATTTCCCGGTCCTGTTATTTTATCCACAGGAGAGATCGTCTCCGTTCCATAGGCTAACCCAGCAACCCCTTGAGCTCCTCCCACCTTGTAAATCTCAGTCACACCAGCTTCGGCAGCCGCTACTAAAACTTCAGGCAAAAGCGTGCCATCCGCTCGGGGTGGGCTAACCATCACGATTTCTTTAACTCCGGCGACGACAGCAGGTAAAGCGTTCATCAAGACCGATGATGGATAGGAAGCGGTTCCCCCGGGAACATAAATACCCACGCGCTTGAGTGGGAGCAGAAGTTGCCCGAGAATACTCCCGTCTGAATTCGGCTCTAACCAAGAGATGCGTTTCTGCTTTTCATGATAGCGCAATATATTTCCTTTAGCAGTACATAAGGCTTGCAGGAACTCCTCACTCACTTCGCGGTAAGCCCCTTGAATTTCCTCGTTAGTTACTTTCAACCCGCTTTGGTGCAGGTTAACATGATCAAATTCCTCAGTCAATTCATAGATAGCCTTATCCCCATCTTCACGGACACGCTTGAGGATCCCTGCGACACGTTGCTCTAAAGTTTCATCGTCTCCATACGATTTTCGAGTGAGACGACTTAAATCAATATCCTTCAGATTCTCAACCTTCATGAATCTCGCCCCTCATTCTTTTCATCTTCGTACCCTGTCGGTAACGCTTTAACTAGTCTTTAGCCCAAACATCTGCTTATAAATCTTCACGCAACCGCTCTATCAGCTCCTGAATCCGCTCATATTTCAGTCGATAAGCCACACGGTTAGCAATCAAGCGAGAAGTCGCTTCAAGAATCGGAGCGACCTCGACCAAGTGGTTTTCCCTAAGTGTTTTCCCAGTGGAAACAATATCCACAATCATTTCTGCCAAATCAACGCACGGTGCAAGCTCAATATTGCCATGAAGTTTAATGGGATTAACCTGCATGCCCAACCCACTAAAGAAAGTCTCTGCTACTCGGGGAAATTTCGTGGCCACCCGTTGATGGTTGAGCCCACTTAAATCATACTCTCCACTCGGAAGTTTAGGTGGGACACTGGCCTCCGGCATAGCAACTACAAACCGGCAAAACCCAAATTTTAGGTCCAGTAATTCAGCCACATCTTTATTTTCTTCCAATAAAGTATCTTTGCCCACAAAACCCAGATCTGCTGACCCATATTCCACAAACGTTGGAATATCCGTAGCGCGGCAAATAATAATCTTGACCTTGCTATCTGGCAGATCATAAAAAAGTTTGCGAGAATCTTCATTAACGTGACTACATTCTATTCCAATGCGACTTAATAATTGGATGGAGTCAATAAGCAACTTCCCTTTAGGCAACGCAATCGTCAAAAAATCTTTCTCCACTCGGCATCCCCTTCCTAACTATCCCATAAAAACTAAAGCTTAAGGTTGTTCTCAATTTAGCCCACCTCATTGCTTTAGCTCGCTAAAGCATTAATATATTAATTATAGCAATGTCCTTTTAATTTGGCAACCCCCAATCTCCAAATAAAGGAGAGACAAGCTTTCTTAATAGGCTTGTCTCTTCTTTGTTAAAAGTCCAAGGATCAATCTCCCATCTCAATTCCAAGAGCACGTGCCGTTATCAGCAAAGGATCAATTAAGGGCACAAGTTTAAGTTTATCAACTGCTTGATGGAGGGGAACCCGCAAAATATCCCTGCCCCGCAGGGCGACCATAATCCCGAAATCTTCTTCTAGTGCGGCATCAACCGCTGCAACTCCATAGCGGGAAGAAAGCACCCGATCATACGCATTGGGGGAACCTCCCCGCTGAAGATATCCTAGCACCGTTACCCGCGTTTCCATGCCAAATTGGTCTTCGAGATCATTCCCTAATTTAGCACCAATGCCACCCAATTTGATCGGGTCAAATCGTCCCGAAACCAAACGTTCGACCACCATTTCGCCACCCAGAGGTTTAGCCCCTTCTGCCACAACAATAATGCTAAATTTCTTGCCTTGTTTTGCCCGCCGCTGGATAGATTGTGCTACTCGATTTAAATTATAGGGTATTTCCGGAATCAGAATGATGTCTGCACCTCCGGCGACCCCCGCATACAAGGCAATCCACCCGGCATAGCGCCCCATCACTTCCAGAACCATGACCCGGTGATGAGATTCCCCAGTAGTATGTAGACGGTCAAGTGCTTCTTGGGCTGTATCTACAGCTGTTTGAAAACCAAACGTTTGATCAGTAGCCATTAAATCATTGTCAATTGTCTTAGGAATTCCGATCACAGCCAGTCCTTTATCCCTTAACTTTAAAGCGATATTCAAACTTCCATCCCCACCGATAACCAGTAAAACATTCACGCTACGTTCTTTTAAATTTTGCAGCACATCGTCTGAGCGATCCATAGTTTTGGTTACTCCATTTAGTATCGTTTCATACGCAAAGGGGTTGTCCCGATTCGTTGTTCCGAGAATCGTGCCACCACGCGGTAAAATCCCCGAGACATCATTCAAAGTAAGGGACGTGAAATCCCCTTCTACTGCTCCTCGAAAACCATCTTTAATTCCAAGCACTTCAATCCCATTTTGGTGCGCGCTTTTAACAACTGCACGAATTACTGCATTAAGGCCCGGACAATCCCCGCCACCCGTCAGTACCGCAAGTTTCATGTATAACGCTCCTTTACTCGATTAGTAACCTTACCCTATATTCCCCCATTATAGTGCTATCGAGCTTTTGCGTCATAGACGCCAAAACCCTCCAAGAACTCCCACACGTTCCTCACCTAGGGGCGTCGTTCTAAACCCGTCGTTCTAAACCCCTGTAACCTAAACCAAGAAAACGTTTCTTACCAGAAATTGTGCAAGCAAGAACCGTCCCCGAGTTGCGCCCGAGTTGCGCCTGTGCGAACGAACGAAGACACTTCTTTTTACTCTACACATAAAATTTCTGGAATATGCTTTTGAAAGGCCATTTTTCGAGCCACGTCGCCATCAATCATCCCGAGTACCATTTCCACCCGTTTCCCCTTAGCTCTTAAAGCCTGGCACTGACGAATGATCTGCTCTGCCTTGGATCCATAAACTAAAATATCGGCAGTTTCTGTGGAGGGTAGTGGAAATTGTTCTAACAAGTTGCCAAGATGAATGGCGAACCCGGTTGCTGGTAACGGAACGCCAAAGTCGGCATATAACGCATCATAGCGTCCACCCTCAACCACTGGAAAGCCCATCCCTGGGACATACCCTTCAAAAACTGCCCCAGTATAATATGAAAAACCGCGGAGAATTCCTAAATCTAAGGACACATACTCTTGAACTCCAAAATCGTTCAAGTACCGATAAATCTGTCTTAAACTTTCGACAGCTTCCCGAATCGCCGGCCGTTCACTCCACTCCAGAACTTCATCAAGAATTTCTTCCCCCCCGTGAAAATGTGGTAACCGTAGTAAGAGCTCCTGAACACGTGTCGGTAACCCACTTTGCTTGACCCAGCTTTCCACGCCAACCATATCTTTGCGGGCTAACGCTTCTTCTAACCTGGCTTGTGTCCCCTCATCAACTCCTGCTTCTAGCATGAGCCCTGAAAAAATCCCCATGTGCCCCAGATTAAACTGATAGTTTTTTAAACCCAAACCCGCAATCGCTTCTACCGCAAGAGCGATCACTTCCGCATCGGCCAGATCCTGGTCAGAACCAACGAGTTCCACGCCGACTTGGCGGAATTCTCTATGCCTAACTGAGGTATTTCGATAGACATCCGCGCCATAACATAAGCGCAACGGATAAGCCCCACCACGCATGCGTGTGCTGACAAGGCGGGCAATCGGCGTTGTCAGCTCGGAGCGTAAAGAGAGAATACGACCTTCCCTGTCAAAAAATTTGTATAAGGAATCATCTTGCTCAATATCCGGCTGAACGCAAGCGGTGAATTCCAAGGTCGGAGTCAACACTTTTTGATAAGACCACTGCCGAAAAAGCATTAAAATCTCTTTTTCTAAACGCTCCTGTACAACTATTTCCTCAGGTAGTAAATCACGCATCCCCTCTGGAATACGTTGCCCTAAATTTGATCTTAACATTATGATTCCCCTTCTCTACACACTTTGGTTTGGCTACACCTAAGGCCAATGAACTATCTTTCTTGATCGTTACAAATTCTCTTAATAGTTATACTCTTGCAAACGTCGCAATATTAATTGATACCCATCTGCTCCGAAATTTAAACAACGCTTAACCCGACTGATCGTTGCTGTGCTTACTCCTGTCGCTTCTGCGATAGCCATATAAGTTTCATTCCTTTGTAGCATCTTGGCTACCTCCAAGCGCTGAGCTAAAGCCTTTATTTCCGCGATCGTCGCAATATCTTCAAAAAATCGATAACAGTCATCTTTGTTTTTGAGCAATAAAACAGCTTCGAATAAGGCGTCTGTCAGCGGATCGTGTAAACGTTCATCACTAGACATAGTTTTATTATCCTCCTTAAGCAGCTCGCTTCCTCTCTTTAATATATTAAAGCATTATTCTGCTGTCAAGGGCTTTATCACAACTCGTTGATTTTTAATGATTACTAACGACAAATTCACCCATAACGAAAAGAAACAGCAAGACACAAATTATGTCCCGCTGTTTCTTGTAGGCCTTACCTAGCGCTCATTCATACCAGTATATTCACGTCTTAGCGCCACGCTCTTATAGGCTGGTCGAATAATTTTTCCGGCATTTACAATCTCTTCAATGCGATGTGCACTCCAACCCACTATTCTGGAAATGGCAAAAATCGCCGTGAACATTTCATCTGGAATGCCTAGCATTCTATAAACGAAACCAGAATAAAAGTCAACATTTGCACTTACAACCTTGTACATCTTGTTAGATTTTCCTATCATTTCTGGCGCCAGTTCCTCTACCTTGGCATAAAGATTATACTCATTCTCGAGGCCCTTTTCCTTGGCGAGTTGAGCAACGTATTCTTTAAAAATTACCGCCCTGGGATCGGAAACCGAGTAGACAGCATGACCGATACCATAAATTAAGCCTGAATGATCAAACGCTTCTTTCTTAAGTATTTTGGCCAGGAAATTCTTAATTTCTTCACAATCAGTCCAATCCTTCAGGTTTAGCTTCATATCTTCAAACATCTGAACAACCTTAATATTCGCACCTCCGTGCCTTGGCCCCTTCAGAGCGCCTAAGGCAGCAGCCATTACCGAATACGTGTCTGTTCCAGTAGAGGTTACAACATGCGTTACAAAGGATGAATTATTGCCCCCACCATGTTCGGCATGAAGCACAAGCGCAAGGTCAAGCAGTTTAGCTTCAAGTTTTGTGAACTTGCTATCCGGTCTCAGCATGTGCAGGATATTTTCGGCAATACTTAAGTCAGTTCTTGGACTATGAATATAGAGACTTTGCTTGCCATGATAATGAGAAAAAGCCTGATAACCATAGACTGCAAGGGATGGAAAACAAGCAATAAGTCGGATACATTGTTTTAAGACATTTTTTATGGACGTATTATCCGGATCTTCGTCGAAGCTGTATAAGTCCAAAACGTTTCTTGCCATGACATTCATAATATCCTTGCTCGGCGCACTCATGATCATTCCCCGGGCGAAATCCTCAGGCAATGTCTGATTACGGGCGAGAAGTTGCTCAAACTCTTTAAGTGCTTTTTTATTCGGAAGGTTCCCGAATAGCAATAAATAACAAGTTTCTTCGAAACCATAGCGATCATCCAGAGTAAAACCGTCTACGATATTCCGAATATCAATACCTCGATAAATCAATCTTCCTGGAACAGGGATCATCTCATTTTCATCGAGGATATAGGAATGCACCTCACCAATCTCCGTTAAGCCAACTAGGACACCCTTTCCATCCAGGTCACGCAATCCACGTTTGACATTATATTTACTGAACAACTCAGGATTGATTAAGCTACTCTTTTTTGCCTGGATGCTCAATTCATCCAGCATTTTGTCAAGCTCCTCTAAGTCACCATTTTTCATAAATACCCCTCTTTCTCTTATTATTTACTTATTTTGAGATTTAATAACCCGATTTCTTGCCCGACATAGTACTAACATTCAACTTAAAAAGAGTAACATTTGCCAACGCTGAATCTTCAATCAACTTCTCTTCGTCTGTATAATGCTGCATGATGATCTTCATTGCTTCTCGCTTACCCTCCAACTCTTCAATGAATTCAACCTCACCAAAGCCAATCACACTCTGATACCGCATCGTCCAGTCGCACCCGTGCTCACCCGGAACAACCTGCGTGTCAATCTCCACTTCAAAACAGGCCTTACGATTTTCTTTAAGGATCAATAATTTTAGGCCTTCTGAGGCAGAATGAAAATATAATACTCGCTTAACGTAACCAAAACTCATGGGAATGATATAAGCCATAGCTTCATAAGAGACGGCTATTCGGCATACCTGAGCTTTCTTCATAATCTCATCTAACTCTTTCTGTTCAGTGATTTCCTTATCTTTTCTACGCATTTTTTTTCCTCTTCTCGATTGTTTTTTATGAACTATGGATCTCACCTTCAAAAGAAGTAGGGGTATGCTGATTTACATTACACAAAAGGTTAACAAATTCCTCCTAAAAGCAGGCAAAAAATGAGCTGGATTTATAAAGATTTTATCTGGGACTTAAACTGCGTATCATAAAGCTGTTTATAGAGACCTTCTTTTTTTAGTAGTTCCTCATGATTCCCCATTTCTGCAACCGTTCCCTTGGCGATTACAAAAATTTGATCCGATGCCAAAACCGTTGACAATCGATGAGCAATAACAAAGCTTGTTCTATCCCTTAACAAAGGCACCATAGCTCTTTGGATATACAGCTCAGATACCGAATCTAAGGAGGAGGTGGCTTCATCAAGAATAATAATTCTTGGATTTTTTAAGATTACCCTAGCAATCGACACTCTTTGTTTTTCTCCGCCCGATAGCTTTATGCCTCTATTTCCGACCACCGTTTTGTAATTATCCGGCAAGGTCATTATAAAGTCATGAATATAGGCTGCTTTACAAGCCTTGATGATTTCCTCCTCTGTGGCATCTTGTTTCCCATATCTTAAATTTTCCTCTATAGTATCATTAAACAAATAGGGTTCTTGCATAACTATACCGATCTGGTTGCGCAACGACTCCAAGGTTACATCTCTGATATCCTTACCATCTATTTTAATACTACCTTTGATGACTTCATAAAGTCTGGGAATTAAATTTGTAATTGTGGTTTTCCCTGCACCACTGGAGCCAACTAAGGCCACCATGGTGCCTGGCTTTACCGAAAAGTTTACATCTTCTAAAACTTGTACCATATTATTATAAGAAAAATAAACCTTTTCAAAATCCACTTTACCTTTTATGGGCTCTAAACTGGTAGCATCTCGTTTATCTTCTATATCCTGCTTCTGATCAAAATACTCGAAGATTCTTTGAAATAAGGCCAAGGACCTTGTAATATCAATGTGAATATTTGACAATTGCGAGACTGGCAAATAGAGTCTTCCCAACAAAGCGACAAAAGCTATGATGCTTCCTATTGATATCTCGCCCTTAATAAATAAATATCCTCCATAAAAATAAATAAGCATTGGTCCAATTGAGATAAAAGTCGTTATTGTCATCCTAAACCATCGACCTGCAACTGATTCCTTTATTTGCAGGCTTATAACCTCTTCATTCGTTTGTTCGAAGCGTTCATACTCATCCTTCTCTTTAGTAAATATTTTTGTAAGTATGACTCCACTTATGCTCAAGGTCTCCTGAATAATCTGATTAAGTTCACTGATTTTTTCTTGACTCTTAGTAGCGATTTTCCATTTCACCTTACCCACTTTCCTCGTGGGGATAATAAATGTTGGTAAGATGATCATACCCACTATAGCGAGTTTCCAGTTCATCGTTATTAATACAAGCGCTGTCGAGCTAAGAACTACCACGCTACTTAGAGCATTTACCACAGTAGAGTTAAATATATCTTCAATTCCATCAATATCACTAGTCATTCTAGTAATAATCTCTCCAGGCTTGGCCGCAGAATAAAAGTTCAGGGACATGTGCTGCAAATGAGCATACATTTGATTTTTCATGTTCAGAATTATATGTTTCGAAATCCAAATACTGAGATAGGACTGAGCCACTTGTAAAAGTCCAAGCAGGATCGTGACACCTATGGAAACGAAGATGAGCAGACTTAAAAGTTTTAAATCCTTTTGTGGTAAAGCTTTGTCGATTATATTTTTAATAAGGACCGGTGGTACAAGCCCCAGAATTGAAGCCACTATGATTGAGCCAATGACCAGAAGCATCCTTCTCCAATAGGGAACAAAATAGCCCAATATCCTAGCGAGCATTTTTTTTGTAACCTTAGGCATTTCTATTTTTTCATTGGCATACCTCAATCTAACTATCCCTTGTCTCATAATGGTCAACTCCCATAACTATTACAGCTACTAAGCTTCTGTAATTATATCATAATTGCAGCTTTATAGATTACTATGACAGTGCCAAACGGACAAGCGTGGAGCATGTACTGAAAAAAGACCACGAGATTGGCCCTACTAAGTCAAATCTTCGTGATCCTTCGCTTATTTATGAAAGCGGCCATTATGTCATGACATGTCATGGAAAAAGCAGGTCAAACTTCACCCAAGTTTTAACTTCATTATAAATGTAACTGCAAAAAATACGGATGAGATCAATACAATCGTTGCCCCAGTGGCAGTTCCCCAAAAGTAGGATAAAATCAATCCCGATATTCCGGAAATAAGAGCAATCAAAACAGAGTAACTATGGTATTGCCTCATGTTTTTGGCAATATTTCTTGAAGAAGCTGCCGGTAAAATTAACAGTGAACTAATAATTAGTATGCCAACCCATTGTATTGAAATTGTTACAATGACCGCCATAATCATGGCAAATAGGTATTCATAAAGTCGAACCTTAATCCCTCTGCTCGCTGCTAGAGATTGATTCATGCTCGCCAGCAGAAGTTTATTAAAAATAACAATCCATACAACAATAACAACAACAAATACAATTCCAAGGGTCAGCAAGTCGGATGAATTAATACTCAACAAATCTCCAATCAGATAGACGGAATATTTAGTGAATCCTCCATTGCGCGAAAGTATTACTATTCCAAGTGCCATTGCTGTAGAAGAAAACACCCCGATGATCGTATCAGTCGAAGCCGTATTTGCTTCTTTAACCACTAGAATTGCAATGGTAATCAAGACCGAAAAAAAGAGCATTGACCAAATAGGATTTTTGATGCCCAATATGACACCAATGGCAATACCTGTTAAGGCAGAGTGACCCAATGAATCAGAAAAGAAGGCCATTTTATTATTAACGACCATTGTACCTAACAATCCGAAAATTGGCGTTACCAATAAAACACCCAAGAGAGCGTTCTTCATAAAATCATGATGGAGCCATCCGAAAGGAAGCAATAAGTCTACCAGACTATACCAAATGTGCATTATCTACCCTGTCCTTCTCATCCTTCTCATCCTTTTGATAATGTTTCGACCAATCTAAACCAAACGTTTGTATTACTTTTTCATCATTGAATACTTCTTGTGGAGTTCCAACACATTCAATCGTCTTATTATTCACAAACGCTACACGATTAGCATACTCCGCAACCAGATTAAGATCATGAGAAACCAAGATAATGGATAAGTCGTAGTTTTCTCGCAGCAATGAAACTGTTTTATAAAACAATTCCAACCCTCTCTGGTCAATACCCGAAACTGGTTCATCCAGAAGTAAGAGGTGAGGAATTGGATCAAGGGCAAGTGCTAATAAAACCCTTTGTAACTCCCCACCTGATAAGGCTCCTAAGCGCTTATTTATTAAATGTTCCCCTTGAACTCGAGCTAAACCTTTTCGAACACGCTCCCGCACCTTTTTGGAAATAGTCAACCAAATAGGGATATTCGTATAGGCAGCAGCAAATAAATCAAGTACGCTGGTTGGGGAACTAGAATCAAGTTCAAGCTTCTGTGGGACATAACCAATAATCGGTCTCGTTGTCCCTTCGTTTTGGGCGTCAAGAAACAAAAGTTCGCCAGTATGGGAAATCTCTCCAAGGATAGCCTTTAAGAGAGTGCTTTTTCCAGCACCATTAGGGCCGATGATAGCGGTCAAATCCCCACAGTGAATGTGGAGATCGACGTTTCGTAATATTTCTGTACCGCCACGCGAAATACCAAAGTTTGTAATTTGAGTACAACATAGTCCACACTTACAGGATGTTCCTTGACAACTATGACTACATTTTTGTTGTATCATGTTCATTTCAGCGCCTCTTGTAATGTTTTAAGATTACTGTCCATAATATTGATATAGGCATCAGCATCCATAGGGCCTGTTACGACTGGGTCGAGCGTATAAACTTTAGCACCAGTTTCTTTAGCAATTGTATCTGCCGCTTTAGTCGAATATTGAGGTTCTGCAAAAAGCGCTTTTACCTTTAGACTATTTACCTTGTCTATTGTTTCCGCCAATTCTTTAGCACTGGGTTCTGAACCCGGTTCACGTTCAATGACCCCAACTATGTTTAAATTGAATTCTTTGGCGAAATAGGGAAAAGCCTCATGGAACGTAATGATATCACGGTTTTTGACGCCATCCAAGGCTTGGTGCATTTTATCTCTTTCTGCTTCGAGCTTTTTAATGTACGCACTGGTGTTGGCCTTATATTTTGCAGCATTAGTAGGGTCTAGCAAAGAGAGTTGCTCTCCAATATTACCCACCTGTAGAATAGCATTAGAGATACTTACCCAAAGATGAGGATTATCTCCTTCATCGCCTTGACCTTTAATTAACTGTATTCCTTTACTGGAATCAATAATTTTTAAATTGGGCATTTGATTTACAACCTTATTCATAAAGGATTCCATTCCCGCTCCGTTTATAATGAAGAATTGCGCTCCCTCCAGATTCTTCATATCGTCAGGCGTAACCGTATAATCATGAAGGCATCCGGTGATAGGCTTCGTCATATCGATAACATTTACATTTGGCATGTCCTTAGCAACATTTAACGCAAAAATATACATAGGATAGAAGGAGGCAGCTATTGTTATCGGTTTTTCAGTCTTGTTTGTGACTTGATTTGAAGCTGTGGTTTGACTAATCGTAGCCTTAGACTCGTTGTTAGTCCCACAGCCACTTAAGACCAATAAGCTTAATATAATTAGGCCCAGAATTTTAATTGACTTTGAATGCATCTAAGATACCTTACCTTCTTTATTTGTATTTGCAAATGCATTCCATTTGCATTCTCTCCATTTATTATACTCTCTCATTCATAATTGTAAACCATTTCTTTCCTTCTTTATTCGTGAATTTTAAACTTCTTGCAATCATAGTAAAACAGTTATACATAACGTTCGACAACTTTTGACAAGTTAAATATTGCTAAAATATTTAAAAGGATTAGAATGAACATAGAGATTTACAAAACTATTAAACATTAAGGAATGATCTTGTTGGCAGAAAACATTAACTATAAGGACGTACTTAAAAAAGAAGGCATGAAAAGCACTAAACACAGATTCGCCATTCTGGAACTACTCGAACAGTCAGAATCTCCGCTGACGGCAGAACAACTATTTATAATGTTAAGGGCAAAGACTGCTTCGATAAATCTATCGACTGTCTATAGGACCCTCGATACATTTACCTCTAAGAACCTAGTTCTTAAATCTAGCAGAGTAGATGACGGTAAAGTACGGTATGAACTAAACCAGCATGAGCACAAACACCATCTTTACTGCGTCAGTTGCCACAAATTGATTTCTATTGAAGAATGTCCAATCGGTGAACTTAAACAGACTCTAAAAAATAAGATAGATTTCGAAGTTACCGGACACAATTTAGAAATATACGGTTATTGTCATAATTGCCGCAAGGTTCATAATAACAATGCCCAGTGAATCTGAATGGGTATACTTCCAACATTCCAAGCAAGAGCGGTCAGTAAAGCGCTTAGGATAAGCTTAACCTTATACCCCCTAGGACAGCCCATTAAGGCTGTCCTTTCTTGTACTTATCAGAAAGTATAAATGCAAGTGCAATCAGAGCGACCGCTGTCCATGAATAGCCAAGTGTCTCTGAAGCCAAGGATGGCGAGAAGGAACCGCCTTCGCGAAGGCTTGGCGCTAGCCAAGTTTCTTTATACGATTATGAGGATGATCGTCTATGGAGATGACTCTTCTTCTGTTTATTTAGAGGAACGGGAAAATTCTTAAGGATAGAACCCTTCAAATCACATAAACTACAAGTAATACGCTTCAACTATATTAATATACGGAGGTGGCCCCTTCGATGAATCGCACGGAAAATAAAAAATCCGCATCGCTTGCAGTCCATCCTGAACTGCGACGCATCTTACTAGCAAACCCGACTCCTGAATCTTTAAGCACGATTATCGAATACCAGCTCTTCGATCAGTCCTGTCCACCCCTCGCGGACGATATTCTGTGCCTGTTACCCTATTGGGAACAGCAGGCCTGCGAGGGAAATGGAGTAATAGCCGCTCTGATTCATTACATGGCTCAGCACTCCCCTCACTTTATGGAAAAAGAAACGATGATTCAAGCCAATCTGCTGCGCATTCGGATTTTAGCCGCAACTCCCGGCGTCTTCTCCTTTCCTCCGTTCGAAATTCAAGAACACCTCATTCGATTTTTGCCAACATCTGATGTCTTGGCCGACCTTCCAGAATTAGGAGTGGTGTCCTTTTCAGCAGACGAAATCTCCCCCCTTGCGTCTGATTTAACGCATTTTCACCTGACGCCCCACAGTCGCCGTTATATTCAGAACTTATTTCACCTTGAACGGCGTGAGGCTGTTCTGTCTGTTCTGGCTCATCTTGCTAAGGTTTACCCCTTAATATCTACTTGTCGTCAAGCCTATGCCCTTATGCTTTCTCTAGACAACCCCGACCTCTGGGGGAAACATCCCTTTTGCCTGCGCCTCGTCGCTAATCGCTTTTGGGAATACAAATTAATGGCTGAAGACCAATAAAATTGCACGTTCACCATAGAGGCAACATGGTGCATCGTGCCCACTCCCGCTCCTCTATTTCAAGTAAAGACAGCGTTCCATACTTGGTATATACGGGGACCATTCATCATCCGGATGGTTCTCTTTTGCTTGCTCAAACTGGAAAAGATCGGCATCTATAACATCCGCATAGTGGATCACCAAAGCTTCCATTAGCTTCGGCCGTTTAGGGGATTGCCATTCATAGTTTCCATGGTGGCTTGTAATAATATGCACCAACTTAGCTCTTAACTCCCTCGGAAAATCCGGAATCTTCGCAATTTCCTCGGTTAAAATTTCGATCCCTAAGATAATATGCCCAAGGAGTCTTCCTTCCGTTGTGAACTTAATCCCTCTATCGTAAGAATACTCCAAGATCTTCCCCATATCGTGTAAAAGAGCCCCAGTTAGGACTAAATCGCGATCTATTGCTGGATAATGCCCGGCAATTCCATCCACAATCTCAGCTACTCTAACACTGTGCTCCCAAAGCCCTCGAAGATAGGCCTGATGGATTTTCATGGCGGCAGGAGCTTGCCTATAGGCTGTTCCCCATTCCGGGTGAGTTAAAAACTGTTCCAGCAGGGCTTTGAGTTCAGGTGTGGTAATTTTCTCCAAGATAATCCTGAGGCGATTTTCCAACTCCTTAGCTGTGATGAGGGAACTTGGTAATAGATCAGCTAAATCCACAGCCTCTTTAGGAACTATCCGGATCGTTTCAATCGTAAGATCAAGTGTACCACGGTATTCAGAAGCAACACCTTTAATGTAAAAGATATCTTGATCTTTTAGCAGCATAAGAATTTGGGATTTATAATCCCACATTTTCCCTTGAATCGTTCCAGACCGATCCTGGCATATCAAAGAGAGATAGGCACCCGGCTTTTGCCGAAAGGGAACTTCTTTCCATTCGTTGACTAGTATAGTTCCCTCAAACCTTTCTCCATTTTTACAATCTTTCAGCATATAATTCATCCTTCCTTTTAACGCCTATATATAAACATTATATCAAATCATAGAGACACCGAAACCCCACGCGTTAAATGCATGAGGTTTCGCTCGTTATTTTGTAGTCCCCAGTCCCCTTAATTACTATTGGCATCCTGAAATTCAAGACCTTAAAAGGTTAAATTAGCACCCCTCAAATCACTTGCAAACTCCAACAAAATGTTAAAGAAAATTTGACCGTTTTCTTTGCTCTGATCATTATACCAAAACCTGCAAACTCATCTTATAGTTATAAATCAACTCGTTGAATTCCTCTGGCGAACCAGTTTCGCGGATTAACGTAAGCGCTTTTTGCAACAAACGTTTATGCACCTCTTCCCTACCGATTAGAAAATTAATCATCCGCTTCATGTTGGGATCACTTGTCATCTCCAAATGTTGATGATATAGACGGCTTGCCCGGGTTTCTGCCTGTATATCTACCTCCAGCATGTTGATAGAATCCACGCTTTGGTCAATAAAGTTGATAACCCACGGAGTGCCTTCGGAGTTCACACAAGTAAGTGATTCTCCTCCTAATTTGTTAATCGCTACTGAAATGATTTCCATATGCCCTAATTCTTCTGCTGCGATTAACCCAAGCAGTTCTCGAACATACCGATTTGACATATTGGAGCGCTGGTTTAAGTACTGAATGGATGATGATAGTTCACTATCTCTATCAAAGGTAACAATACGATATTGAGCAAAACATACGTGATCCAAAGCCACTGCGCTATAAGATATATATATTGAGTCCTATAATTAAGGTTACAGTAACGAATAATTTGCATTTTCAAGGTTATGATATATGACATAAAATATCATATAAGTGGTGGGCATTACAGATACTCATCTTGCCCATTTAAACGGTTGGAGCCTTACCTATTCTGGTTTTAATCCAGGTATGTTTACTCTTAAATACACTATAAAGAACCGCATTGAGCTTGGTTAATTGCACTCGTTTCTGCTGTTTTTATAATTACAGTCTTTAAGATTCCATTGAGTTAAAAAGTTGAGCGAAATGAGGTAAATCTTATGGCTGTAGCCATCTTTGTCTTCATTGCTTGGGTAATAATCAGCGTTTATTTGTTTATCCCTAAAAGATTAAGTACGGAAGAGAACCTTCTTTTGTTTTTTTTCTTTACGATTATCACGATTAATATATTTACCATACTGGATCTTAATCTACAACTTATTCAGCATAGCAATAAAAGGGAAATGTTTATTAGTTTTTTAATTCATAGAAATATTATTATTCCCTTGACTCTCATTATTTTTGCAAATTTAATAATTAATTTCGAAAGTAAAAAGAAAAAATTCATAATAACAGTCTTAATATTTTCAGCCCTATATTTTATTGACTTATTAGCATTCAGAATTGGCCTACTAACTTGCGACAGTTCGAACCTATATTTAGCTTCCGCTATTACATTAGCGGCCCTCATGCTACTTGCAGTTTTAATAACGAAACTAATCATTAAATCACCTGAAAGGAAGCTAATATAAGTGTTTACGGTTTATGAAAAGTTTTACAGCAATGTATGGTTTATTCTAGGCCTATTAATAATAGGTGTTCTAGTGACGTGGAAACTTCCAAGAAGATTCCCTCTAAAAGAATCGTTGGTTTATTTTATGTACTTTATTTTTCTTGGAATGACATTTGACCATACACTAGGCATTAAGCCCTTTGATTATTACGACGTTAATGACAGTTCTTCTTATCAATTTATAGATTTCTTGTCTTACCTAACCTTTGGGCCCTTTGGCTATTTATTTGTTTATTTTTATGACTTCTTTAAAATAGAAAATTCCTACAACACAATCTACATTTTTTTATGGAGTGTAAGTGCGCTAGGAACCGAATATATTGCTGATCTTTTTAGAGTATACCATTATAAGAATGGCTATGAAATATACTATTCATTTCCTATATATTTACTAATACTAACGTCTGATTTATATCTATATAAATACTTGATTCAAAAAAGGCAATGTAAAATTTGATTTGCTCTTTACACAATTCTTACAACGTCATCTCATGCACGAACCTGCTAGTCACCCAATTTTAGTTTGCCATTATAATAAGTTTCTTTGACATTTCCGGCCTTTTCCTTAGCCCAATTCTCCAACCCCATTCTCTTGATAAGGCACAAGTTAAACACTTTGGTATTGTGCGGTCTCAGGGCTGCTTGGTCAGCGTAGGGATGTAAGTAGTCACAGGGAAAATCGGCACAATCGCAGCAAAAGCTGATCCTCTTTTCTTGGATACATTTATGAACATAACAAGGCTTGTTTCTACCAATAACGGCGATTACTCCAGCCTCATTACGGCAGCCTTGGCATATTTTAGCTTCCTCAGCGGATGCTAATTTGGTTGATGCTTTAGTAGCAGCTCCTTTAGCTGGAAAAAATGCTCCTATTCTTTTAACAGATACCAACTAAAACGTCGGCCTATTTGTTTCATAATGCGCCCTTGGTGAAGTATACTTTATTCCAGCTTGCAAGAAAGAAAAAAAGACGTTTTGGCAACGTCTTTTAGGGCGGTAATATCATTCATTAAGATGGTTTTTATTACTAAATTTGGTTATCCATAAATGTCTTCAATTCAATCTTAAATTCTGACCACACAATAATCACAGGGTCTGTCAGTTTCTTTAACTCATTCCATTTTAACCAAAAGGAATATGAATTGCGATAAAAATGCCTGAATGCCAGGTAGTCTGCCAATTTTTCTTTCAAACCATCTGAAATAATAGAATCACGTTTGTATGTGGATTCAGTCATTTGTTTTATGAGTTGGCTATGCCAGTGGTTACCACTAGGAATTTCACCATCAATATTTTTCCCGATTGTTTTAAATATGTTCTCTATTCCATTATAAAAGGAATGCAGTATTGAGCCTATTGCGGTGAGCTCGATTAAAGTCGGTTCCTCTACTTTACTCTTTTCCAATAATTCGCTGAAGGAAGTAAATAATTCATCTATTTGCTGTATCTCGAAAATTATTTGAGATATTGCCTTTTCAGGAGACGCGATAAAGATCACCTTCCTTTTCAAGGTATTGTGAAAATGGATCTTCCCTATCTAAATTGATTAAATCGACAGGACGGCTTAATGTAGTCAATAATTTCCCTAACAAAGCAAAATAATTCTCAGGCAAACATCCCTTTACGGCAATATCTATATCAGAATCTTCCCTGTAAGTACCCGTAACCAATGAGCCAAAAATGAATATTTCTTTGCATCCGGCATTCTTAAGTATCTCAATTGCAGAGTATATATCTTTTTTAAATTCCTCCGGAAGCCTTGAGAGAAACTCGCTCATATAAACAACTCCCAAAATTTTACTTTAACACTTATATTGTAACATGATTTCAGATGCTTGTCAGGACGATCTGTGAAGGAAACAATTTGATTTGAGTCCGATAAAAAGATTACATAAAGCCCCCTCGTTAAACATGGGGCCATTGCTTTATTGCTTTATTGCTTTATTTACTAACATTTCAATAATATATCCTATGGGCCAATAAAGAAAGCCAAAAGTAATAACAGCAATATTTCATACTGCCCAAAGACCTTAATAGTCCTATTCTCATTTCTGCCTATATAGCCCATAATTAATCCAATTGGTGCAATAAAAAATGATAATAAAAATCCTAAATTCCCTTTAAACGAATAAAATATGAACCCTATGAACCCTTCCAGATAAAATATAATAATTACATTTGATATAATAACTGATATCCAACCTATAATTTTTTTCCTAAAAAATGCTGGAACTTGCCGTTCCTGTGGCAGTCCTCATGTTATACCATTTTTACCCAAAGGTTCGGCTCCAAGTCCTTAATCGTTTTAAAACTGAATCGTTCTGAAAAACGACCCAGTTTGGGGAGGGAATACATACAAATAGCACTTTTGTCTTCATAAGATTCATTGCCTCCTCTAAATATCAGACTCTAAATTAATTCGTAATTAACAACAACTACCACTGCTGTTATCTGAACAATCGCAACTCGGTTCAGTTCCGGTCAGCCAGCCCATAATGATAGCGTAAGCACAACCAACACCCTGCTTTACTTCTAAGGCATCAAACGGACAGTTTTTGACGCATGCACCGCATTCCATACATCGATCTTTATCAACAATGACCGACTTTTTCTCTTCCATCAGAAAAACATTATGCGGGCAAACTTCCATGCACCTTCCACAGCCCGTACATTGATCTGACTTCAGTTTCAATGTAGAAACATTTTTCAAATATTGATGCTTCATAAAGACAACTCCTTAAAGCTTAATAAAGCTGTTAACCAGAATCAAAACTATCCCTAAGAATATTGATATTACAATCGCAGGAACTGCTATTCTCATTTCTTTCAAGACACCGGAAAAGGAAGTGAACGTTGAAGAACCTGTAAAGTTCATTGCATAATAAGCGGATACAGAAGGCAGAACGAGTAAATACCCCAGAGCTCTCAATACGCTATATAGTGGAACAGCTGTCCAACCATTGAATACATTAACGAACGCGGCCCAAATGAGTCCCACTAACCATCCCTTCCACGCGAAAGCCCTGCCTGGAATCCAAGGCAGCAAGACTGGAGTTAAGACACATCCTGCCAAGACTGCGCCCATATAGGCGTAAAAATCAACGAAACCAAAAGGTCCAAAACCAAGGAGATTTAACAAAAAGAGTATGCCAAAAATCATCAAGGAAAATCTAAAGGTACCTACCAAATCCACAGGGGTTAGGACCAGTCGATCATAAATACTGAACCTAACTGTCCTCATTTCAGCAGAAGCTTTCATTCCTGCCTTGATAAATTCTTTTACATCCTTAGCCTTCACAGGCCCATACAACACTTTGAACCCAGAAAATTTTGAAACCTCATGAGCACTTATACCCGGTGCGCCTAATTGTGGTATTATAATGGTTTTATGAGACACAACTTTCTCTAGTTGTACTATTGCAATACGATTTATAAGTTCTTTGGTTCCAAACGTTCCTTTTCCAGCAGCACACCATACATTGATACCTTTAGTGTCAAGAACCAGAATCCATGCATCCAACTCATTTAATTCTTTTCTCAGGCTGTCAAAGCTCATTTTATAATTAGCTGTAACCAGAACCGGGGAAGAGCTGCCTGGATTCCCAACACTATAAAGTCCGGGCTCTACCTTGAAATTCATTCTATTAATACCCCAACGGGCCTTCCAAGAACCAAAAATATCACTAAATGTCAATTGCGTTGAAGTTTGAATGATCTTTAGTTCTCTTGAGGAAATTTGCATAAACTGTTCCCTCCTCTACTGCAGTGCTAATTCACAATACCCTCCTTGGTTTAACATACATCCTGCCTCTTTTTTAACTTAGTCCCTTTAGCTCGTTTTTGATACGCTTTTTTAAGTCTAAAATCTTATTTTCTATTACTCTGGCCGTCTTTACAAACTCATCATCATTCTTGCCTGTCGGATCTTCAAGGCCCCAATCTTCTCGATACTTACTAGGTATATAGGGACACTCCACATTACAACCCATTGTAATGACAATATCTGGTGTAGGAATATCCGAAATAAGCTTTGAAAACTGTGTCTCTTCCATATTAATATCGTACAGCTGTTTTATTATCCGAACAGCATCCTGGTTAATATTAGGCTTTGTTTCAGTACCCGCTGAAAATGACTCCAAAACATCTGCAGCAAGTTTTTGGCCCAGAGCCTCAGCGATTTGAGATCGGCAAGAGTTGTGTACACAAACAAACGCGACCTTAATTCTGGTCATTAATATTCACCTCATTATTAAAATCTATTAGTTAAGCAGATCAGCCCTATTAGAATAATTCCATTTAAAACCACAACAGTGAGTCGCGTTTTTACCAAATTCATCTCTAATTTTTTCTTCTACCCCTAAAGGCTGTTGATATTATCAACAGCCTTTAGAACACTTATTTTTGACAATCACAGTGGATATTTCCAGCCAAAATCTCTTTCCAATCACCAATGACATCGTGGGTCCAGCAGTCGTCGGCACCTGCAGCCTCACGCATTACCAAGGCAAAAATATACGATATTTCTTGAACAGTAGCCCCTGCTTCAAGGGCTCCTTTAAAGTGCTTTAAGACGCAAGGTTTTGAACGAGCCTTAATCGAAAGGGCAAAGCAAATGAATTGATAGGTCTTTTCGTCAATCATTCGCTTTTCATTATACAAGGCATCCATCTCATCAAGCTTTTGTACGAACTCCGGGAAAAATTCCCCCAGCATTCTCATAGAATTTTCACCTCCTTTCCACATTACAAATTAGGAATGGCCATATTACATTTCTTCTTGAATATATTTCTTTGCATCAGATTTGCTTGGCACTTTTCCAGATATTTTTACCTTTCCGTTAATCACCAGAGCGGGGGTAAGCATTACTCCAAACTGAACGATCTTAGCAATGTCTTCCACCTTTTCAACATTGGCTTGAATACCTAGTTCAGTGATTACTTCATTAACTAAACTATAGAGTGAAATGCATTTTTTACATCCAGTACCTAACACTTTAATATCCATTTCTCTTCCTCCTTAATTATCTTCCTCGATCAGCGCTTAGGGACCCTCAATTTGCTGACCATAGCTATCCCTTGAATCTGTACATAAGCTGAGTAATAAAAGAATATACAGGGCGAATACAAGAACGCAATGAACGACGACAATCTAAGCAAAGATCCAATTAAACAAATACCCTACGAAAATAATCGCCACCGTCATGATCCCTATGAAAATTCCAAGCAGTTTAGGTTTTAACACTTTGCGCAGAATAATCATTTCCGGCAGGCTTAAGGCAGTTACGGCCATCATGAAGGCCAGTACTGTTCCCAAAGCCATTCCTTTTTCCATCAGCACATTAACGATGAAAATAATTCCGTTTCGCCCATTTTTATGTTGTAAACATACTCCTCTACGAGATGTTCTAGTTTGAGTTTTCCAAAGGGAACTTGGCGTATCACCATGCTGTTTAAATTTTTTAAGAGATATCCTCTTGTAATATAAACCCTTAGAGGTTTTAACTCTTTTAAATGGAGCAGCCTTTAGCAAGGTTAAGCCGTTCTTCGTCTTCCTCGACCTTTAGAAACATAGGATTAATCAAATCGAGCAGTGGATTTCCTACATTCAGTGAATAATAAACCCATTGTCCTCCGTGATGTTCGTTCACAAATCCGATTTGACGAAGACGCCTCATATGTTGAGACACCCCGGGCTGGCTTATGCCCAGTACTTCTGTCAATTCACAGACACATAACTCTCGCCCCTGTAGTAATGATAAAATTCGCAACCGCGTTTTATCTCCTAAGACCTTAAATTCTTCAGCCATTGTCTCAATTTGTAGGTCTGACCTCAAACATTTAGCCTCCTGTTTATTTTATTATCAATTACTAATATAATTATATTAGTATATATTGAATAGATTTTCAATACTTTTTTTAGTTTTTTTCTCGCTACTTTTAGTCTAAGACGCTCCAGCTACCCTAACAACAACACAAAATGGCTTCAATGGTATAATATTTCTAACAATTACTACGTATTAGTCTAAAACTGCGAAGTAAATGTAAGGACTTAGTTTTCTCGCTTGTCATTCTGAACGAAGTGAAGAATCTATCCATGAGGTGACTTTTATGTACTATGTTTATATATTGATTCTGGTTTCAACAGTGTGGTAAGTATTTTGACAATCGTGGTTTTACCCGCACCGTTAGAGCCGAGTAGGGCAAAAATCTCACCTTGCTTCACTTCAAAATCAACGCCCTTTAGGACTTCTGTGTCCTCGAAAGACTTTAGCAGACCTTTCACTTCAATTGCTTTTTCCATCCCGATATTCCCCTTTTACTTTGTTTTATCCGTAACCTTTTTCATAGCTTTGCTAACTTCTTGTCCAACAGATTCTTGATAGATGTCAGCGTAAGTTTTTGAATCTTTGATTAGATCGTCGCAGAAAGCCGCTACGTCACTGCCCGTTACTTCGAGCACGCCTTTCCCCAAGGCCGCGCCCTCTTCAAAAAAATCGATAATCCCAGCGAGCAAACCCGTCCCGCCGGTTAGCTCAACAGGGCCGACCTTAAAGAGATATCTTTGAATCTCTTTATAAACAATCTGATAATCCTGCGGGAGCGCTTTGACACGCGCCATATGCGTTCGCCACTCTTCTCGCCACTTTTTTTTGCCTTCGATGATATCTTGTATGTTCATTTTATCCTCCTATTTACCTAATTTTTTTGCGATATTATTATTGAGTTGCTTGCGCCACTTGTCGCGATAAGACTTTGCCCCTTCTTCGCCGGCCAACGCTGAACAAAATCCTTTGATATCGTCACCCAAAACCTCTTGGACACTCTGACCGTCCGCTGCCGTTTCTTCGAGCAGGCCAAGCACACCGTCAAGAATTGGCATGAGGTTGCGACCGGTGAAATCTGAGTGCGGCCAAAGATGGGCATTAATTTTCCCCCATGCCGCTTGATAATCAGCTGGCAGTTCTTTGGCTCGCAATTCAAAAGTTTTCAATTCTTTGGTCATGTCGCTGCCTGTGATTAATTCCCAGAAATTCATTGTTTTTTCTCCTTTAACTCGTTAATTTTTGATGATACGAACTCCCATTTTTCCCAGAACCTTCGCAGCTCCTCACGCCCCGCGTCGTTGAGTGCGAAAAACTTTCGCGGCGGCCCCATATCGGAGGGCTTTTTGGTGATCTCTACCAGCTTGCTTTTTTCAAGCCGGATCAGGATAGTGTACACCGTTCCTTCCACAACATCTTTGAAACCGAGGGCGTTAAGCCGCCGCGTGATCTCGTAACCGTAGATTTCCTCGTGACTGATTATTTCAAGAACACAGCCTTCCAGCACACCCTTCAGCATTTCCGTTAGATTTTCCAGCGTAACCCCTCCTTGCTATTGCGTACAATTAGTATGCAGTATTACTCATTACTAGTATATAGTGACACATAGTAGTACAGTTGTCAAGAGTATGGGTAAGTTTGACTTAAACCGCAAAATGTAAATTAGTTATCACTTTCCGTTTTAAATCTACATCATCCAACTTTAGATTTACTGCCTCGTTAATTCGTATGCCATTGCCAAATATCATTATCATCAAACTGTAGTCACGAAACCCCGCATAGTTGGATTTATCATGATTTTACCACCTTTTTTTAAATTTAGGCAGTAGCCGTTACTCTGAGTGAAACCCACGGCTTACGTAGGAATAAACAAAAGAGGTATACCTACGAATAAATCGCAAATATACCTCAAAGCCTACGTTAAAGCCATTATTGGCTTAAATTACTTATGGAGCGGACGACGAAATTCGAACTCGCGATCCTCGGCTTGGGAATTCGATTCCTATGTTTCACCTTGATAGTAGCTAAGAGCAGGAAGTCCTGTGTGGTGCAGGTTCTAGAGATTTAAATAAGATCAATCTTTTGTCTTTTTGATGCTTTTTTTATCGTCGTTGTCGTCAAAATTGTCGTCATCATCCCCTTGTATTGAATGCTATGATCGGCTAGGTTTAGTAGTCATATATATAACCGTGCTCCAACCAAATACCAAACCTCGATGATACTCCCATTCACAGTATTTATTGACAGCATCCTCTAAGGTCCATTCCTTACTGAGCTCTTTTACCCGAAAGTTCTTTAGACGAAGATCGGCGTCACATGCGACATAAATGCCGTAAACGACACAAGCAACATTGATAATATCCATGCAACTCCTCCCTCTTACTTCATAAACCTTAATTTATTACCTCCAAAGCAATTTTAACTTTCTACCGTTTAACTTATCTAAATTCGAGAGTTTAAAGAGCAGCCAAGTTGAGCATTTTTTTCTTGCAGGACAGGAGGAAAAAGCGCGCTTTAAGGCGAAAAATTAATGGTGGATTCATCCAAGTTGACAAAATAAAGTAAATGACAGAACTTCGGATCTCGATCAACCATTGAGGATAGGACAGATAGGTAACTATACTAATAAACATCGTTTTTTGCCCAGACTGGCGCAAGGGGATTAAAATTTTCCTAGGTGTTAACTGTGCTAAAATTGCCACTGAAACATTCTTCTTGTTCAAATTATTAAAGGACTGATGCCATGAGCTTTACCGACTTGGTTACCAGAACCCCAAAAGAGTTTTACTATTTAATTTTCGGAGCTATTGCCTTGGGTTTAATATCAGGTTTTACTAAAAAGTTCTTCCGGAACCTTATCAAAAAAAGTAAAAAGTCCAAAAAGACATCCCGAAAAATTCATGAAAAGCATTTGAAGAAACTTGATAAGGTATATGGCACCTACAGCATCACTAAGGTTGACAGAATGACCGGCCAAGAGTTTGAGTTATTCGTTGAAAAGCTGTTCAGGGTCTTAGAGAAAGATAAGATCAGCAAAACTGAGTTCACACCCCCCACGGGCGATCAAGGCTGTGATCTTATCATTCACTATCGCGACGGCCATCGACTGGGTATCCAGTGCAAACGATATGCTAGCAAGGTAAACAATAAAGCTGTTCAAAACATCGTTGCGTCAAAAGCAATTTATGGACTCACTCTGATGATGGTTTTCGCGAATAACTACTATACGCCTGGTGCCCAGGAAGCTGCCCGAGCAAACCGAGTAGAGTTGGTTGACCGGAATCACATTATCAAGATGATTAACCGCCACAACGAGATCTTAACGACCTTGCACGCCAAATCCTAGAACGCTTCTTGCGATATTCGTTGCTTGGATGAAATCCACAAATTTTATCAAGCACTTGTGTACACCTGGAATTTCGTTTAGAATGAGAATTGAAATTATAAAGCTTTCGTTCCAGTTCGCTCACTCTGGTTGCCGCCAGTGTGGGCTTTTTCTTTTTAAATATCAGCACCTCTCCACCCCCTTTAACGAATAACACCAGATCTACTCTCGAAGGATTGACCCTGACGATATCCAGATTGATAAGCCGAGCTTATGCCGCCGGTAATAGATGTACTTCTTCTCTTTTTAAGACCTAACTTTTCAATTGCATCTTCAACAACTTTGTCTTTTACCAGTACAAGGCCCCAATTGTTCTGCTTCACTTGTTTATCAAATTTAGCCCCAAGGCCTCGAATGAACCCATTCAACCAACTATTCCTAATTTGCGTTGTTGTGAATTCTGAGCCTTTATTCGCTTTTACAAATTGTGAAGAATAATAACTCATAGCCTTCAGAGCATAAGATATAGTTTCCTTGGCAATCTCGACATCCTCTTTTAACCCCATAAGACATAAACGGATATTTTTTTGGTTAGCGAAACGTCTTGTAAATGACTTACACCGAAAATTCTTTGCGATTATGCTTGTTATATCGCTTTCCCACCATGCCAGACGCATCTTATCGGACACGGTGACTTCTACAGCCTCCTTCTTAATTTTGTCTCCTTCAGTAAGATTGACATCATCTATACATAAATTGTTCTCAACCATAATTCTTTGGGCGATCAGCATAGCTGTTTCAGCTTCTTCAGCCGATGGATTGTTATTGGCCTTAGCTAGGATTTTACGGAGCTTCTCAAGAATTTTTTCATTTGAAGACAATTAATACCCCTCCAATAATTACTACTCCTACCCTCTGACTCTCACTTGGTGGCCTTCAGAAATATAAACGACATCATCATTACAATGAACCTGGATCTTATTTTTACCATCAAAGCTCCACTCATACCGGCCATCAATCCATCCGTTCCCGAATTTCACCTGCATGGCGCTTCCGGCATGGACAGGAACACTTTCTACATAATGACGCAGGCCCGAACTTTCATTTTTCAAAACAATAGCACCTTGAACCCATCCTTCTGGAATCCTAATCGGGGCCATTGGGTCGTTTTCTTCAGACCATTTACGGCATTCCAAATCGAGTTTCCCTGAAATGGGTTCCACCCAAGTAACATCGCTGAAATAACTAACGCCTGTCACGGAAGCATACTGTTCATTGCTAAATAGAATCCGGACATTTTTCAGAAACGGATTTCGTTGGTACTCTCTAGTTTCCGTCCCCCGATATTCAATCAGTTGAGACCATATCGCTGAAATAAAATCATCCTCGCTTAAAAAGTAGGAAATTGGCAGCGTCTGAACAAACTCAGCCCTCTTTTTACCGATGGACGATTCAGAGAAATCCTCCTTCTCTCTGTGGTGTAAATTTCTATTGATTAAGAACATTCCGAAATGGTACGTAAATGTATCAATCTCACCACTTATACGCTTGTCGATGATCAGCTTTACTAAGATAAGACGATTCGATTTTGACTTTATCAGTTCGTAGGGGAAAAGGATTCTTAGCTGAAATTGAAGATTCGTGAAGAATGCCTCTGGATATTGGTATTCATAGCTTACAGACTGACGATGAAAACAACGGTTAATGATCACGGGCCATTTGGCCCTTGCTCTATCTCCGAATACTTGAGTATTGATTTTGCAGAACATTTCCTCTAATTGTGTCACGGCGTCTTTTATGTCTATGGACATAGCTCTTGACCCCCTTTCTTTCCTTACAACCTTACAGATTTGCCCTTAAGGAATTGACTCTGAATCCGCCCGCTATGAGTTAAGGCATAATATGCGTGAGATAGAGCCTCTCTCGCATTAATAGTTTCAACACTAAATGGCTTCAGTGCCATTTTGTATATCCCCCAGTAACTTGGCTTATCAACGGCAACGCCCAGCTTATAACCGTTAATTTCTACGTTGAAGTTGTATTTCAATTTGCTTCAACTCCACTAAAATTAATTAATTTTCAGAATGATAAGGGACTCTTTCAGGACGCAATGTCAGGGATAAATACTTCTTAGTGTGTTTGTCTCATGGTTAAAACTCAAATCGGGTGGTAGAATATGGCTAACCTAATAGCATAATTAATGTTTTATTTAAAACTAATCGTAATTAACTGGGCTTCTCCCCCTTATTACCGTATTCCAACATGATATTTACGATTTTCCCGCACTTTTGGCATTTAGTTTTAAATAGTAGCTTTCCATGTAGGTTGAATTCAGCTAGTTTTCTACCGCAGTAGGGACATCTGATTTGATTCATTGATATCCCCTCCGTTTCTACGTTCCGGTATATAAATTACGGCCTTTTTCAATCCTTTCCAAAACCTCACCCATCCTTTGCATTTGCTGAAGGATATTTTGCCACTGCCAGATTGTAATACTTTGCTTCCACTTTTCATCACCTTCGGCCCATTGACGCAAACCATCCCTTGATATAACGATGGTTTTGGTCATGCGCCTGGCAGGAAAATCCTTGGTTCTGGCTAAGTTGTAAATATGGGCAGTTCCGCATTGCATAAGTTGAGCTGTTTGCTCAACCGTCAGAAACAACGGCAACTCATCCCAGTTAGAAATATTCTTTGCAATCATCTTTGGATCGCTAATTGCCTTAGCCGCTTGGTTCATATTCATCCCCCTCAATCATTTCATCTAAATTAAGAAATCAGATTGCTTTTTGCTTGGATAGTAACATATTGTTAACATGCTCGGAAAAAATATTATGTCAAGCGAAATTCCAAATTCATCCCTAATTTTAATTCCAAGTTTCATTGATATCGGGCGTTCACCGTTTGCAATCATCGAATAGTAATTACGTGTTATACCCAGTCGGCTAATCATCTCAGCCTTAGTAATACCTAGTCTTTCTCTTAATTTCTCTATCATGTTACCCTCCTTTGCGTTTTGTTAACAATACGTTACTAAGATTATACCTAACATGTCGTTACGTGTCAATGCCATTCATAACATTTTGTTACTACCATTTCAGGTTATTCTTCTTGTTAACAATTTGTGATATGCTAAATCGTGGGAGTGATTAATTTGGATAATATTTTAGCCAGACGAATGAAGAATTTGCGATTAAGTGTTGGAAAAAATCAAGAAGATTTAGCTGGATTTCTTAATCTTGACAGAGCAGCAATATCTCAATATGAGTCTGGAAAAAGAACTCCTGATGCTGAAAAGCTCTCTAAAATTGCAGATTTTTATAATACTACTACTGATTATCTGCTTGGCCGAACAACTAACCCCAAGTCCCTTACATCTGATAATACAAACGAATTTCGCCCCACCCCCGAAGATGAACTTCTCATTTTCTATAAAGCCAGAGATCTATCCGAAGAGAGCCAAAATCTCATTAAAGATCAGATTGAACATCTATACAAGCTTGAACGTGAACGTTGGGAACGCCAGAAAGGTAATCAAGAGAAAAAATGATCCTCCAAATATACATATTATAGATAAACAACTACCCTGGTTAGGGTAGTTGTCTTGTTTTAATATGCATTCGACATATATCATCAATTATTGTAATGTTTCGACAATTGGAGGGGTGCGGTGATGGGAGAAAGAGAGGACTTAGTCGCTCAAGCATTCGTGGAACGTTATCTTGTCAGAGAGAAATTTCCATTATCCCTAGACCATATAGCCTACGCCATAGAAAAGAAGCTTGATGTTGAAATTCATCTCCATAGACGCCCTTTGCCAGATGGTTTAATAGCTAGACTTATGGTGGCTCAAGAAATAGCGCTGATTTATGTCAACTCTCTTTTACCAGTATCTGTGCAACGGTTTGGTGTGGCTCACGAATTCGGCCATGTGCTTCTTGATCATAGAGGTGGTATTCAGCAACCTGGCGTGGGTGAGTCGGAGCGCGAAAAGCAGGAGGCAGATAGTTTTGCTGCGGCTTTATTAATGCCGACGTGGATTGTATCAGACTTTGTGAGGAAGTATTCGGATAGTTTGGTATTCTTGGTGAATAAACTCGCAAAGTATTGTGATGTGAGTCTGGAGGCTGCTGCGCGAAGATTAGCAGAGACTGATATTATACCTGGACTTTGGGTTATGGTTGATCCTTCGTTAGGGCGAATTGATTGGGAATATCATGCGTCTAGTATAAGGCTTGACCGCGAGACTTTTAGGGAATTCTTAGTTAGTTATTTCTCTAATCCTCGTAAGGTTGATGGAAATATTGAGGTCATGGGATATCCCTTCAGGATTGAAACTAAGCGCATGTGGGGTAAATATTTGTTATCGTGTATGCCATTAAAAATAGCGACGATGTACGACAAGACGCCAGCGTGGTGTGGCGTAAGAGGATCATTATGAAGTTATGAAAGGAAACATAAGAGACTTTAATGTGCGTCCCGCTATTGAAGTTAGTTAGTAAAGGAGTAAAAATGAATTGAATTATATAATATTAGATACCAATTGTTTATTTAGGTCCTTTGATAGAGGTATAAATTATGCGGAGTTCAAACTAAATAATACTTATTATGAATTAGCGGATTTTATAGATAGACATCAAATTGTGAAATCGGAACATATAGCTACGAAAAACCGATAGAAGCAATTTTCAAGATAGAAGTGAAAAATTCTAGTGATGATGGTAAGCTCACAATTACTTCTTATGAAACACTGCCATTAAATAGCGATCTAGATAGTATAGAAATAGATTGCTTTGGTTAATTTGACAGGTATTCGCTTTTAGGCCATTTGTTATAATGAAAGGAGAATTAAATTTGAGTAACCAATTTGCAAATCTATTAATTAACAGAGTTATTGTTCACCAAGTTTTCGAGAGAACTGAAACTCGGGAAATTCAGACACCTAGATACAACAATTCATTGGCCAACTTAGATGCGAACGCTTTAACTATTCTTCAGAATAGGATTATTGATGTTCTTGGTCATAATTCACATAGTGTTGAAATGGAAATTGTAAATTCACAAGATGGCGATACATTTGGTGTTGCTGCAAAGATGTTAGATACCAATGATGAGGAGTTCATCGTGAAATCACAAAACATAGCTTATAAACTTGCTGAGGCCCAGACCGCAAGGAATATCCCAGGAGGGGTAGTAGTTATTTTCGATGGAACCGTTGGATCAAATTCAGATAGATATATCGGGTTTATTAAAGCTGAGATCCATGAGGGCTTTAGTTTGCGACAAAATTCCGAACAATTACTATTAGAATTATTATCAGATTTGTGCCTTACTCCTCAACAAAAGCTATACAAAATTGGTATGTTTATCGAAAAAGAAGGTGCTTCTGAACCAAACACTCCCAGAACAGCTGAACAGTTTAAAGCCTATATATATGACCAAAACATGAATGTGACTACTACTGCGGGAGCTGCAATCTATTTCTATGAATCTTTTTTTGGATGTAAATTTTCCCCAAGTGATAAAAGATGGACAATGGATTTTCATACTCATACCAAAGATTATATTGATAACTTAAATGTTCAAGATGAGAAAAAAGTAGAACTTCAGTCGGCACTACATTCTTATCTAAAAGTCTCCCAAAGTAACGTAGTGGACGTTTCTGCATTTGGCGATGAATACCTTACTCCAGAGCAAAAAGATGATTATTGCAGCTATATGGAGGCCAATGAATTTCCGAGCCACGCTGTAGCTAAAGATATTAGCCTGATACAAAACAAACTAAAGAAAAGACAGATTACATTTTCTTCAAACGTAAGCTTAAGTGCTCCCTCCGATAACTTTGATGAATTGGTCGAAATCATCGGACATGAGGGTTCAAAAACAACGCTACGTATTGAAGGTTTTATTAAAGGGCAATGATAAGATGATGACAGAGCAAGAATTCACTGAAAAGTTTAATAGTAAGAAACACATTTATACTGCTTGGGGCGAATACATAAAAGAAATAATAATTTCCGAACTGACTAAAGATGTTGAAGATGTCGCCACTTTCCTTAGGATAACACCTACATCCCGGGTGAAAGAACTTAACTCTCTGATTCAGAAGGCTTTCTATTGTGGAAAAGAATATTCAAACCCTTTCGATGACATTACAGACAAAGTTGGTATAAGATTTGTCGTGCTATTGGTTGATGATATAAAGACACTCTCATGCATTGTAGAACGACAGGAATGGGAGTCTTCGAAGGATCGAGATTTTGAAAAAGAGCGCCTAGATAATCCTAATATATTTACTTATCAATCTGTACACTATATCGTTAGAAATCGAAAAGTGATAAAATTTGAAGACATAGAGATTCCAATTGGTACACCCTGCGAAGTGCAAATAAGAACCCTGCTTCAGCATGCATACAGCGAGCTAACACACGATACGGTTTATAAGCCTAAAACACGTACATTACCTAAAATGCATCGATTGATTGCTCAAAGTATGGCCTTAATTGAAACGACGGACAAGATTTTCGAGGAGGTAAATGATATGCTAAAAGCAAATAGTAATGAACATTTACTTCTTCCTGAATTAACAACAATCTATTCGAGTTTCAAAGAGCCGGAATTTGAAAAGGGATTAAACATTTTTATTCTTGATGCATATAAAGAACTCATGGTCTCAGTCCAAATGCATGAAATTAGCACGTATTTTAGAGAGCATCCATATGTTTTCGACTTGATCAAAAAAAATTATGATCGGAACCTATTATACCGCCAGCCTATTGTTTTAGTGTTATATTATCTTATTGCTAAAAAAAGAAGCCAAGTTAAACAATACTGGCCACTCACCCCCGCTTTATTGCACCCTTTATTTGTAGATTTAGGATACTCTTTTTAGGTGATGGCTTTAACGCTAATACATTCTAGCTTATACTCATATAAAAAGTACCAATACACTAGCTCATTTTTAGAAAGATCAGAACTGGTGCACCAATATTGTATGGCCTACTAGCCCCACATTTTCTTGTTGGAAAGAAATGCGGGGCTTTTGTTTTTTTAGAGCCCCCTGATATATGGATGAAAACATTGGGCATCAAAATACTTGGCCGGTATCTATTGATGTTAGATGGTATTCGCATCAATTTTAGAAGCCTTCAAAAAATAACTGACCAGTCGTTATATTAGAAAAATTACAAAATGAGCAATGCCCGCAAGATCTCAAGACATTTTTCTCAAAGAGAAAAAATATTATTAGATAAATATGCTACAATATATAAAGATAGGATTAAATGGTATTTATTATTTATGCAGATCGAATAAGCAATTAATTAATGCTAATTCCTTGAGGAAGTACCCTATGTTGACTCATGAGACGGCCGCTAGGTATATTAAAAAACATTTAAGATACGGAGGAATTATAAATGGGTTTTGGTTACAATCCTAGTTACTTTAAGGATGAGGAACCGTATATATATGGCAATAACGATTTAAGGGAACCGCAAATCCAAGGCTATTTTCACGTTTATGAACATTTCATTGTAAAGAAAAAAACCTCTCATGCTATAATAATTTTACCAACAGGAGTAGGAAAGACTGGCCTCATGGGCTTACTACCTTACAACATATGTTCAGGCAGAGTGTTAATCATCGCTCCACAAATTGTAATTAAAGATACCGTTATCGACGCATTAAACCCCGAACTCTCAGATAACTTCTGGCTCAAGAGAAAAGTTTTCGAGAGACCAAAGTCACTACCGTCACTAGTAGAATTTGAAAGTAATAAGACAACGGTTGAAGTTCTAGAAGCAGCTAATCTTGTAGTGATGAATGTCCAAAAGTTACAAAATCGTTTAGGATCATCGCCTCTTAAATTTCTCCCTTCTGACTTTTTTGATATGATAATTATTGACGAAGCACACCATTCAACTGCCCGAACATGGGTGGAAGCAATCCAACACTTTTCAGGTGCAAAAATTGTTAAGGTCACTGGAACCCCTATTCGAACTGACAAAAAAGAAATCGCTGGGGATCTGGTTTACATATATAAGTTAAGCCAAGCTATGGCAAATGAATATGTTAAAAGCCTCGAAAATCTAACCTATATCCCCGGTGAACTATATCTCACGATTGACAAAGACCCATCAAAGACTTACACAGTTGATCAAATTTATAAAATGAACCTGAAAGACGAGGACTGGGTAAGCCGTTCTGTTGCCTATTCTAAAGAGTGCTCTGAAAAGGTAGTTGATAAAAGTATTGAGTTACTAGAGAAAAAGCTCGAGCGAGGCAATAACGTACCCCACAAGATTATTGCTACAGCTTGTAGCATTGATCATGCTGAACAAATAAAGGACTTGTACGTTTCCAAGGGATATCCTACGACCATTATTCATAGCAATCTCACGGATGAGCTGAAAGAGCAAGCAATTTTAGACCTTTTAGAAATCCACTACCTTATGCTCAATTCATAGGACGAATCCTGCGATCAATTCCTAACGAGCTAGCACTGAGAGCCGAAGATAATATCGGTCAAATAGTATCACATAAGCACCTAGGCCTTGACGATTTGTGGGAAGTTTATAAGGAAGAAATGAAGGAAAGCGAGATAATAAAACACTTAAGAGAACAAGATATAATTGAGGATCAACTATCTGGTTCTCCAAAGAACAATGATAAAGTAAACCCCATAGATATTGGTTATGCTAGTGAGCGAGGGACCGGAGAACTAATCGGTGATATTTATCTTACTACTGCTGTTCTAAAGCGAAAACAGGAAGAAGACAAAATTCGCGAGGAGAAAATTGCCGAAATTCAAAAAATACTCAACATAAACAGGGAAGAGGCTCTTAAAGTAATTAATTTAACCGAAAATAAAGATTCAGATATCAAACGGCCAGACAAATATTTCGCTAGTAAGCGAAAGGATATTGATGTTACAATAAAAGAAATTATTGTCCCGGAACTCATAAGCAGGTTTTCTATCAACCAACATAGTGACAACTTAAAAAATTGCCCATTATTTCAAGGGAGATTCTCATGGATAAAAAATAGGGTTAAAGATAACGGTGGTATGCTGGCCGTCTATTTTGCAAACTATCTTAACTCAGAAGTCGGTGCTAAAAGGCCTAATTGGAGTATAGACGATTACGAGATGGCACATGAAAAACTCCCCGAAATTCTGGAATATGCACAAAAGGTTATAGAAGACTACCTTGGGACACCATAACTTAAAATAAAAACGCCTAAGGGAGGTTTAATAATGGAAAACTATATTAAAAATATTTACGAACTTTTGTACCGTCCTGTAGTAACGCCGTATAACCTTTTAGAAAACGCCAAGTTGCCAAATTATAAATACGTCACTTATTACAAAGAGGAAAGTGGGCTTATAGCAGAAATGCAGTGTATGACCGAAGATGGAAATGAAGCAATATTTCACTACCACTTCAATCATGATGATCACCTACGGAGCGTTTATATGACTAAAGGTGGTCAAAAGGAACTCGTATTTGATAGACAAACTGAACTTCAAAAATTAACTGCGGAATATCTTGATAAAACAAAAGTAAATGAAGTTGCGATCTAATCCATACCTCTATATAATGTATATGTGAGAGCGCCAGAGCACCAGTACCTTTCGCGAAAGGTCAGAGAGCCAGAGCGTCAATATTAGAGGGCCTTCGAGCCCCACATTTCTTTTTTACGAGAGAAGTGTGGGGTTTTTTGCTTTTTCAGAGCCCCAATAAAAGGAATGAAAACATTGAGCATCAAAGGTAAACACCCTATCCGAAAATGTCCATTCTTAGCTCCTTTCTCAGGCAAGGGTAACTCGATGATCCACGTTTACCAGGATTGCCTTCAGGATGATTGTCAAATTTGGGATGGTTTAAACTGCAGCCTGCAACGGGATAGGGGGAAATGAGCAGAATGGTAGAAGAGAAAGCAAAGAAGAAAAAGAAGAAGGCTGGAAAACGGGCTAATAATGAAGGCACATTATATCAACGCTCAGACGGTCGCTGGGAAGCGAAGATTATCATAGGCTATAATGGCGAGGGAAAACCGAAACGCAAATCTCTCTTTGGCAAGAGCCAAAAAGAGGTTGAGGCTAAGCTAACGGAGTTTAAACAACAATTCCGTTCGGGAATGTATATAGAATCATCAAAATTGACCTTCGGAGAATGGCTTGAGATTTACATAAAACCAAATGTTAAGCCAGAAACTAATTCGGATTATGTAAGCCTCGCTACGAAGCATATTTTGCCCCTTCTTGGGGCAATAACACTTCAAGACTTACATGGTATTACCATTCAGGAATTCTATAATCTAAAGGCCAAATCCGGGCGTATGGATGGCAAGGCAGGAGGCCTGTCAACCCGTCGCCTTCACATGATGCACCAATTAATTAACGGCTGCCTAAGAAAAGCTTTGAAACTGCGCATGCTATCATTTAACCCCGCGGACGAAGTTGAGCTTCCTAGTATTCAGTATAAAGAGTTTGAGACGTTCACCGAAGAAGAGGTCCGAATTTATCTTGAGACACTGCGAGAGGATCGATTATATGCCCTCTTTTTGTTAGAGCTGACGACCGGACTAAGGCGTGGAGAATTGCTGGGAATTCCAAGGGATCAATTTGACCCCACTAAAGCGAAAATTGATATAATACAAACCCTAAAGCGGAAGAAGCTTGAAGGAGAAGAAAAATCCGAACTCATTTTTTCCACTCCAAAAACTAAAAAGAGCAAACGCATAATCCCTTTATTACCTGAAGTAGTCAAAGAAATAAAGCGATTTCAAGCTATGCAGCGACAAGAAAAAATGTTCTTTGGACCAAGATATCAGGACAGTGGGCTGCTGTTTACCAGCGAAGTTGGAACCCCTATCGAACCACGGAATTTGAACCGCAAACACGCCTCTATTATAAAAAAGGCTGGACTTAAACACGTTAGAGTCCACGATCTTCGCCATACCGTAGCTTCCCTTCTCCTGGATGATGGTGAAGCCGTAACAAATGTCAGCGAACTTCTAGGCCATGCCAAGATGAGTACTACATTAGATATTTACGGGCATAGTACCCCGGAAGGTAAAGTAAGAGCAGTTGCCCGGCTCGGTAATATTATTCTAAAGTCAGTTAGATAAAGCGCTGAGGATGCCCTCAGCGCTTCTCTTTTTGTTGACTAAACGCTGGTTGTCGTCAAATTGTCGTCAAACAGAACTTATGAAGCTTCAGCAGGAAAATCAAAAAGCACCGCAATCCTTTGCAGTGCCTAGTATTTCATATGGAGCGGACGACGAGATTCGAACTCGCGATCCTCGGCTTGGGAAGCCCCTTCTAAGTCATAAAGCCCTCAAACCAGCCTGTACCAACGGTCTACGCATTTTTCGCTTCGTCAACTTCCTCGGCATGTACCCATTTCTTACTGAAATAATTATACGACATTTGTCCGTGTATAACAAGCTATTTCGGGATACCAACGTAGAGCCAAAAACGGGCTATTGCAGACATAATAAACGTTACCTACTAACTTTTGCGTGTCTTCGTTTAGATCTTTCAAGCTACCTACATAAGTAGTGACATTCAAGTGGTGACTAATTTCTATGGTTAGTTTCCTCGTCAAACTGGACAACTTGCTTTAATATAGTAAAGTGAGAAAGCAGTAAATAACTGAGAGTAATCGTCCCAGATCGGCTTCTAATCATTTCCTTGATGTAGTTGCAAGTGCCTCTTTTAGTAGTATTTATCCCTATCCGATTAAACTAACCTTTGAGTGACACTCCTCGGATGAATACACAGTTGTTCATTAACCCAAGCTGTTTTGTTTGATTCACTTCTGCAAAATTTTTATTGCAAGAATTGTTAACGAACCTAGGACTAAACAAAAAGGACCTCCATTTTCCTAGCATGAAAAACGTGAAGTCCATAATTTTTGATGATTAGGAGATTTTCTCCTTATTTTTCCTTTTCACAAGCTCTACTATATTTAAAGTTGGTAATATAACTGGAGGCACACCACAATTTACGGTAACAGTACTAATGACCGATCTTAAGTATGGGAATACAATTGCCACAGCATTGGTGTTCAAAAGATTATACAGATTTTCATCTTGCAATCCCGATTCAAATGAAAACAAACTTTGAATAATAATATCTAAGAACAACGGTTGATTCATAGATTCATATTCCTTGTTTATTAAGCATCTTAGGCTAATTACTGCTATATTCTCTTGTCTGTCAATCCCAATATCGATATCAAAATCCATATCAAGCTCTATCTTAGACTTTTCCTTAGGATAAAAATTATCATTAAGTCTAAATTCAAGTCTATGAACCTTATATCCCTTAAAAGAAATCTGTGCAATTGTTTCGTTAACTTGCTCGGCCATATTCAGAGCTACCTTTCCATGTTACATTATTAATGGCTTGTCCATTTTTAGACAAGTTCGATAAAAATTCGGCATTACATTCCAACTTTTCAAGAGTCCTCGTTTGAATCGTTAACGGATACGATATTGTTTTATATTCATCTATAATTTTATTTATAATTTTATATTCTTCAATATCTTTGGAGAAAAAATTTCTGATTTTTTCCAAGTGTAAACTTACTTCTTTTAGTTCTGTTTGCAAGCCTGAATCGGTTCTTAGCCATTCCTCGTAACCTTCACCACTTACACAATTGGGCGGAAGTGAAGCAAAGCCCTGTTCTTCCGTTTCTCTGAGTATCTCGTCAAAAAATTTAATCGTCATTCTATCCATCCCCCTCTAAAAATGATCTTGGTATTTGACGAAGGTAATGCCCTCTCTTAACTCCAATAAGCTACCTTGGTTCTCGATAATATATTCCTCTTCAGTACTAATATAACCAAATGAATCTAAATTCAATGCATTCTCCGGCTGAAAAATGCTGTCTCTATAAACAAAGACATCAATTATTGGTATGGTTTTCCTAATGACTACACCCTCTGGATAAGCAAAATGTCGAGCTTTGTTAAACTTTAAAGACCATGATTCCAAATTACACGAACTATAGTATTCGTTAAATGGATATTCGTCTAACCCCCGAAACAGTTCTAGTTCCGTAATAGAGTTATTGACCAAGGTATAATAAGTAACTAGCTTCTGTTTAATATATGAACTCATAAGCAAGAGTTGTTCATCCTTAGGTATGGTTCGTAGTAGCACTTCAATTGCATCTTGGTTATATTTCCTAAAGGAAAATCTATTACTAGTTTGACCTAAAGCATAGGATATTACCTTAAGCATATTTGCATGACGTCCATTGTTAGAACAATACCATCCATTATCACCAAGCAAACATTCTAAGAGTGCATGTTTTTCTTCGTCATCTAACACCACACGGAGTAACTCAAATGCTTGTTTTTGGTTATCTCCTTCATAGGACAATAGATGGTCTTCAAACCTTTCATAACTTCGAACTACTGTCTTAAGCTCAGCCTCATCTAACCCCTTTAGTGCCGTTAAATCCATAACTTCTGCTACCTTCATTCTAGTAGTACTAATGTTATTTGTTATTCAACACTGTATATATAAAATCCTTCTTTACCACTATTATAATTGGCAACATTAGTATACAGCTTTTAAGCATCAGGACTACACAATTGTCTCGAATTAGAAAAGTAAGCCACTATCCTAGCGTCCATCGATGGAGTAAACCGTTACTCCATTCTAACATATATGAGATAGTAAAACTAATATGCGTGTCGTATAAATTGAGTTATACGACAATTTATGTTATAATAAAGCCCTAAGCCTAGCAAAAGAGGTGCTCTAATGGACGAAAAAAGTGTCGTAAAAGTCATTGATGATTTTCAGGTTCACATTTTGGACAAAGGCAAGAGTCAATTGACAGCCAAGAACTACAGGCACTCACTAGAAATGTTCAACGACTGGTTGCAAAATAACGATGGAGATCTGGCTAAACTAACCCGAATAGATGTTCAACTATTCATTCAATCCTTAGAGTCAAAGGGCAACAGTGCCAGCACGATCAATAACCGATTTGCAGCCATCTCCCAATTTGCTCGTTTCATCGGTAGCCCCAATATAATCGAGAATATACGATTACCACAAGCACGTCAAGCTAAAAATATTGCACCTGAATCGTTAGAACGTACTGAACGGAATAACCTACTTCGTGAAGTCGAGAGAAACGATAATTCCCGTGACATTGCCATCGTGAACCTACTTATTCGAACTGGCATCCGTGTGTCTGAGCTAGTAGCACTTGACAGATCGGACGTAGTGACGGGAGAACGGTCTGGTTCCATCACAGTCCGTAATGGTAAAGGGAATGTCTCAAGACGTGTACCACTCTCGACTGAGGCACGTTTATACCTAAGTAAATACCTTGAGACCAGAGATGATAATGATCCAGCATTGTTCTTCTCAAATTTCCGTCAGAGAATCAGTGTGAGAGCAGTCCAACATATGTTAAGCAATTACGGCGTTCACCCTCATGCACTAAGACATACCTTTGCACGGGAACTGGTTAGTAAAGGAGTGGATCTCTCCACTGTAGCTGATCTGTGTGGACATGCTGATATCAATGTAACGAGACGTTATTCCAAGCCCACAGAAAGAGATCTAGAGGTAGCTATTGATAAGGCATTCTCGTAAAGGGAGTGCCCCTTTCTTTTTTAGCAGCTCTTTTATGTCCCACCTGGGAATTTGTTAGATAAGTGAATTGGTAGAGCAATTATAATTTGTACGTTGCTAAATTGAAGCCACCCTAAGCTAACATTTGGGGGTACATCCATTTGCCTATGCCTGGTGCAGGGAAAATACATTCACTAATATATAGATACGGCCCTTAACGAATCTAACGATGCACATATGCCTCAGTAATATGAACGTGAGTAGGGCCACCCCATTCACAAAATAGCCTATTATGAAAAGTGGATTTACGGTTTATTAAATTTTTTTGGAGAAAAAAGATCGGCCCCCTTCCGATCAAACATTTATTTATCAGTCCTATGCGTCACATAACGAAACTATCCGAGCTATCCTAATTAACTACCGACACTCTTTCGGAACTAGCTGCTTAAACTCCGATCCTAGCAGTTAGTGACATTTTTAAAAGGAAGAAAAACAGCTAGGAGCGTCTGTAAAAGAAGTTTCTAGCTGTTTATTATCTACTACACATAAAGCTTATCATAACTCATCATAAGTCATACCATTTTTGATCTGATTGAACTCAGCCATCGTGATGTTGTTATTAAGGAGCAGGAGTCGTTTGAGAGGCTGATATTGATGCAGGATCAGTTGTCTAAAACATAGTTTGAAAATATTTGTTCTATAGCAGAGTGATTAATAATGTAGGAAGTATGCCCATCACTTATTTTATCTTTTAGATCATAATCCTCATAAATCATAATATATTTATTTTCTTTTGTCGTTATCATTAAAGATAAGTTAGGTGCTGGAGTTGAATGGTAAACAGGTATGTCTATACTCTCATAACTCTTTATTCCATTGATAATTTTTACAATTTGCATTATATATTTTTCTGAGTATATTTTATTGGCGTTACCCGTTACCTGTATATTGTCAACATTCTTATAATCAAGTGGTAGAAATGGTATTTTTCTATCAGCATAAAAAGCATTTTCAAACTGTTGTATCAGGTCATCTGAAACGACATCTGTTCCACCCAAAGCTATTGAATTAGCTTGAATCCCTGAATCGTTGAGTTCATTCAGATAAGCTTCGGCTGCAGAGGGAAGGGTCGAAAGTTGATTATCTACTAGAATAATTGGATTTCCTGTTTTAGCTGCTAAAGCACTCCCAGCGAGGACATTCGGAAAATCATCTCCGTTAGCAAGATAAATTGTATCAGGAGTAGATGAAAACTCGTTTATGACGGCGGCATTTGTCCCGAACCGATCATCACCGGCCAGACGTGTAACCGTAGCACCCGGAACTAAGGCATTTATTTGGTTTTCAATGTCTTGCGAAACAACGGATGTCCCTCCTGCAATATAGACAGCAGATGGCTTTTCATTTAGGAGATAACCTTTTGTTTTGTCCGGTAAATAATCTACTCCGACTAAAAGCGTTGGGTATTGTTTTGAGCCTGAAAAACTGGAAATACTCAAAGCATCGGGGAAATTTTCACCTGAGGCAATAAAAACTGGCGTACCTTGGGTAACATTAACCTCATTAACGAGGAGCATATTCGTGTCATAGCGATCCGTACCGCCTAGCCGTTTGATGTTACTATACCCCATCGAAGCTAGCTTTGTTTCAAAATCCGGCCCAATTACCCCTGTTCCACCGACGATATAAACATTCCCCCTTTGCTGGGATGCGTGTGTATAGAGATAATTGAACGTATCACTTGAAGCATTTACTGTAGAACCAACGAGCAAAATGGGAGCATTCATTTTTTTTGATAATATGCTGGCCGACAAGGCATCGGGAAAACTATCTCCTGATGCGAGTATTACATTACCACAATCACCGTTATGGTTGTAAGCTTCGGCAATGGCTACGGATGTTTGATAGTGGTCTTGTCCTGCTAGACGTGATGTTGCGTTGATTCCATTGACCGTTTCTGCCGACACGGGTACTACTGACACTAATAAAACCAGTATAGTTGCTAGTACCACGCCCAGTAGTTTATTCATTATTTCTCCTCCCATCTCTTCTAGCAAAGGACTCAACATCCTCTTGAGTCAGACTAAATCGACTAAAAGAAACCTTCTACACGTTTCCTAAATATTCCTGCAAAATTAACAAATATTTTATATACGGCAAAAAGCCAGTACGTAAAATACATTTGACTCAGAATACCAACTGAATATTCATTGTTTTGCAATATAAACAACATAAAAACAACGCCCTCTCAAGTTTTTAGAACGTGGGAGAGCGTTTTTCTCATCTAATTCCAGATAATTTGCTTATGATATGGAGAAGTTGTGTTGAACCAGTCAGATCAGGAAGGATACATGTATAGCCATGGAGAATAGACCATAAATAGAAATTAATGGAGTTGATGGACGGAGTGGTTGAAATGATTCTCTTTCCACCCTATGAGAACAGAAATCACCCCTGCTAGTCAAAGACGATAGGAGAGATTCACTACATGAAAATAGCAAAAAAAGCCTTAGCTTCTATAGCTATTACGGGTATGGCTCTAACAATGGCTCCGTTTAATGCCTTTGCAGACATTGGGACCCCATTTAATTTTACAACCACTGGAACGACTGCACGACTGTTCGGTTCCGACCGAATTGGAACCGCCATTGCAGTAGCAGATGCTGGCTGGACGACTGCTGACACAGCTATCTTAGCTTCATCTAACGATGCTGATTTAGTAGATGTATTATTGGCTGCACCCTTAGCAGGTAAAACATCTCCGATCTTGTTAACGGACAATAATACCCTGTCGTCTTCTACTCAAGCTGAATTAATCAAACTTGGTGTAAAGAAAGTTTATGCGGTTGGATCTATTAGTCAATCAGTTATTGATCAAGTCAACGCGATAAACGGTGTAAATACTACAGTACTGGAGGGTGCAGATAGAATTGCAACAGCGAATGAGATTTCTGCTAAATTAATTAATCCAACAGGTTCTTTCGTAGTAGGTTATGGGGCTTTAGCTGATGCATTATCCATAGCTTCTTACGCCGCTGCCAACAACTATTTAATCTTAGTGGCAAACCCTGATGGGACCCTACCAGTTTCGAAGACTGCTTATAAAGGTGCTACTACGTACCTCATTGGAGGACCTACTCTCGTAGCAGATATCCCTGGTGCTACTCGTCTCTTTGGTGCAGATCGCTTCGCTACGAATCTAGCCGTCCTCAAAGCCTTAACCTATAAATATGACAATGTCTATGTTGCTAACGGCACAGACACTCACTTGGTTGACTCTCTCGTTGCATCATCTCTCGCAGCTAAGACAAATTCACCCATTGTTCTTAATGACTCCAATGGAGACGGTTCAATTGCTTCTAGTAGTATTAATAGTAAGCTAGGTTCAACGTCAGTAGTAACTGCTCTTGGCGGTCACGCCCTGGTCACTGATGCCGATGTTGCACAAATTACAACTTCTTTTAACTCATCTGTGGGAGGCGGGTCTTCAAGTGATAATGTGACCCCATCGGTGATCGCAGTAACAGGAGTAAGTCTTAATTATCCTACATTATCTCTAACACCTGGTGGTGCCACTGGCCCACTAGTTGCTACCGTATCTCCTGCCAATGCTACAAACCAAGCAGTTACTTGGACAACGAGTAATGCAGTTGTAGCAACGGTTGTAAACGGAGTAGTAACTCCATTAAAAACAGGGACGACGATTATTACAGCAACAACCGACGATGGAGCAAAAACAGCTACTTGCACTGTGACAGTAAGACCTGTAACAAGTGGAGATCTTGGTGTAGCCGCCGATCTGAGTGGATTTACCCAATACTATCCATTGCTGGCAAGCAATGCGACTCCTGTAGCAACTCTCACTGTAGCTGGAGTTGCCCTACCAACATTTAATATTTATGATAGTACAAAGAATGCTAGTTTTGTAGTTGCTCCCTTCAACTCTCACCCAGCTATGAGTACTGTTCCTAGCCAAGGGTTGACTATGAACATGAGTTCAGATAAGAACGAAGTAATTACAAATGTTGATGGCTACACTCTTCCTTCTAATCCTACCAATGTGACAGTCAATGTAAACAGTTCTGGCGAAGTTAGTGTTAACACTGTTCAACTCTGGAAAGCTCAGTCAGGTTATAAGGTTGTTGGCTATACGTCTGGTTCACCAAGTGGTTCAGCAACACTAATTGAAGAAAGTATGTCGGATCCGACTAATTTTATCGGGGTTAATGTATATAAAATCGGATCTTCTGGATCACAAGTTGCTACTGTTGGTACATGGACTTTGCCTTCAACCAATTTACCAGGTAACTTTGAAGAATTTCTCGGCTTTAACGTGAATTCCAAAGGACAATTACAACCTATGGTGGCCAGCTACTTCGCGAACCATAATAGCTTTGCTCCTTATTCAATCAGTGTATCCACCTTAGCTGCTAGTGTATTCGCCCCTGTCGAGGTTGCACAAGTGTATGCAAGTGACAAGTATTCAGAAACTCCGATAATCACTATTAGCAACTCGCTTAATAGCAAAACCGCAACAGTCACCACCAGCTTTACCGCAGTGAGCAGTAGTCTTACGCCTATAAAAATAAGTCCATCGAGCGTTAACGATGTCCTGGGTGGCTCACAAAATATAACCTTGAATTTTCAGGATGCCTATGGCAATCCGATTGCTAATCAAACCCTATACCTTGGAACAGGGATTCCGGGCTTGTGGATTACACAGGTTAACGGAAAAGCCATTACCGGAAGTGTTAACATGGGTACAACCTCTTCGCCATCAATGCAGACGGTCAATACGCCTGTCCCACTCTTCAATCTTGGGACCTTGGCTAGTGCTCCCGCCTATTCAAGTGTGTCAGTCACAGGATTAACTGCTACTGATCTAAATAACAACACTACCCCAGTCGTTGCCTTAACAACAGGTGACGATGGCACAGTATCCGTTACTTTGGCAGATGGCAACGTAACCTATGTTGCTAATACCGCATCGACTACTGCAAATAACAGTTATAAAATAGACCCTGGAACAGCAATCAGCCACCAACTGAGAATCTTCTCTGATTCAGCCCAAGTATGGAAAATGGGATCTGTTCTCTTGAACTGGGGTAGCCAAAATGCACCTAAGTAATAAGCCTTAATCCAATGCATTGTCCCTCACAGTCGACAAAGCTACTGTAGTCACTAATGGTATAGTTACCCGGGTAAGTGCAGGAACAACGACCATTACGGCAACTTCACAAGATGGTTGTAAGATCGCTACTTGCACTGTGACAGTAACTGCCCCTTAGGCGAGCTGACACTATGGCAACTTAACCTTCATAACGACCCATTTAGAACAAAGTGCAATTGGTGCTAATAAGGGGCTTCATTGTTTTGAATTATTAATAACGCTCTCTTAAGTTTTCAAACGTGGAAGAGCGTTGTTCTCATTTGAATAACGTGCTAGGACCATAGGACCATAGCCCAAGTGGGTTCGTGCTTATAACGCCATCTCAACCTTTTGGCCGATCCAAGGGGCAATCTAATCCGAACTGGCATATACGAAGGCTCACAGACCCCTTAAGTAAGGTTCTTCAGCAGTAACGGACAGTTTGATAGTTACTCGGGTAGGTTGGTCTTTCCCAGTTTAATCTGGCCACCCGGCAAAGGGGGTGGCCGATAATTGATCCCCCCCAAGCCAGTGTTCCGTAAATTGCGAATAGCTGAAATGAACGGCCCCCTTCAAAGGGTAGTCGTTCCAACCTCCAACAACTTGTGGGTAGTTGAAATGATCGGCGGACTAGTAAAGGCCAGGGCGTTAACTACGTCTGGCAGGAACACTAACTAAATAATCATTGTCTCGAAATATAAACAACGCCTTCTCAAGTTTTAAACGTGGGGGCGTTTTTCTCATTTAAAAAAGCTGCTGCTAGTGCCATAGCCCAGGTGGTGTCGTGCTGCCTTTTGGCTGATCCATGGGAAAATCATACCGAACCTGCAAACCTAACAAGCTCATAGAAGGTCCACTGCCCTCAATTTTGAGCTTAGTGAATCCCATTGCCTTCGATTGAAAGGGGCTACTTTAATTCACCCCCTTGTATAACCGTCTGTTAACAGACAGAATCCGGTGTCTCCCTATGGGGTGATTTCAACTCGTGACGTAGCTGTAAAGGTGGGAAAGCAACACTGCGATTTGGTGAAAAGCATCAAGGGTATGAATTTTCCACTCAAGGAAATTTTCCCTTCAGTGATTTCCTTATACCAAGCCAATATCCCGACAGCACAAGTATGGTATTGCCCTTACGTCAAATTGATCAAGGGCAAACATATTATCCGATTCAAAGTGAAGAATTGAGACCGTTTAAGTATGATGTCGATATTATCGACCCCATGGATATACGTGGTTCCCATCTTCACCTCTGTTCAGAACGTGGAGCAAACAGACATTGCAAGATTCTGGACACCGTCCTACCTTTCATAACATAGTAGTGCGGAAATTATGGCAGACAAGATGAACTGAGGCAAATTCTGTGCTGAAATTCAGAAGGATATGCAATGGGATGAGGTTCACTAAAGGACAGTATTCTCTATAACTTAGGAAAATTAAAAGTGATTTAGTTCTATCTACGGGTATGTCGAAAATGAAACTCCCCACCAAAAGTGTAATTAAAGAAGTCATTGTTACAGAACTAGACTTTCTTCCTATGCGGCTTTGCGAAGATAAAAACCAAAATTATCAAAGATGCTAAAGCTGTTTCTATATTTGTGATTATTGTTACCCAGCTGTTAATTCTCATTGAAAACATTTCAGAAAAGAGTCACTTTCGGATGATTTGTGAGGGATAACCTATTAGAGGGAACATCACCTACAAAAAAGAAGGGATAATGAAAATTGAATTTTATCTAGGAGAGAGCTATTGAGGGGAAGACATTTCATCAGTAGTTCTTTATTAAAAATGTTTCCGGTTGTAAGTGACTTTAGTGCGTATTACGACAATGACAAGGTGTAAGGGTTAAACAAAATCTCTGAAACGATAGCTCTCTCACTTTGGAAAGAGTCATTAAAGGAGGTGATGTCCACTAGTAATTCCCTGGACAAAAAGGCAATCATTTTCTTCTACCAAACCTAACAAGCATTAGACCGTGTGGGATTTAAACCAGACGGATTTTTTGTTGTGCTTTTGAGACCAATCTTCAATCTTCAATATTCAAAGGACGCTTAGCCTGTATTACCAGAGATACCTTGATAGAGGTTACTTCAACATCAGATATACAACGAAGTATTTCAATGGCAAAACCCACGTCTTTCCTGTGACATTAACAACTCCAAAAGGGCTACTGTTCTTAAGTAAAAAATTTGACCACATCCTGTGCCTTACGAAAATGATTGTGGTCAACTTTATCTTATTTGAGATTTATATTTTCTTCTGCCGTCACTCATTAGCAATTAAAAACGTTAAACACAATTCTAAATTTTGGAGGTAATAAAATGAAAAAAGTCACTAAGCACGGTTCACCTAAAAGTAACACAAATTTAAGCCTAATAATGGGAGGGGTAAATAAAATAAACAAAACTTCTAAACACAATCCAAAACAGGTTTTAATGCCGAATTTGAATCAGTCAGCCGAAAATTTCACTTTCGAAGAAGTTGCCCGTGATTATGATATGGAACCCGAACGGTTGCTTGAATTTTTTAGAACAGAAGGGATATTTGATGAGAATAATCGTCCATATCCATATTATGTTGAGCAAGGTTATTTTAAGGTAGTTGAAGTGCCGATCCTACCAGTCCCATCAGTAACCATAACAACACCCCTTTCACAATTTTCCGAAGTGATAGAAATGTTATCCCCCGATGATTTGCAGTCATATTTCAGGGCCATCGATCTTTCTACCCCCATAATCCTCAGAAAAAGCCTGATGAAAAGAGTGGTCGAGAATCTCCTGATAACTGCACGAAATGAGGCAGAAGAATCGATAAATCTTATGTCAGCAACTAGCAAAGGATTGAAAGAGTTAAACACTTTCTTGGATTGGGAAATTGAACAAGGGAAAAAGGATTCTTATGAAAAACAACAAATAACGGAGATAGTTCAAAAAATTGAGGAACAATATAGTCTAGCTAATCGTGCATTAGGTCTAATTGGAGAACTGATATTTCATTTATTAGACCTCTTTGAAACCGTAGCATCTGACCAGGACTATGCAACACTATTGGGGGTCAGTGTCCAAGATATTATTGATGCCAGAGCTTGGTTTAATGTCAATATTACGGATGGTGACGGAGAGTATAAACCATCGTTCGGAGAGATAACAGGTACATACCCATTAGAAATGGGAGCAGATGGAAAAACCAGACAACAAGGGCCGTTCCTACGTGCACTTGTTGAAGCAGAATATAACGATTTGCTCGGACATTCAAAATACGTGGATGTGATAAATATCTTGAAGGAAATGGTTATGGAGTAGAGGGGTTAGATCGTTCCCGAAAAAATTAAGAGAAATATTAGTTTAGAAGGGGATGTCCATGGCGGACTCCCCTTCTTTCATCTAAAGATATTTGAGCAAGATCAGTCAGCTTTTCCTATCCTAACAGTTAGTCATGAGTTCCATAGTTCCAAAAATTAATCATATTTATTTTTTGGGGTGTCTTTCAAAGGCATCCCCTTTTCATTTATTTAAGGAGGTACGTAATGTACAACATGGATATGATTTTTACCCATGTGTTAATAAAATGTGTCAATACCTTCCCCTCTATGGAAAGCAAGAGGTAACAAATGATGGAGTCAAATATACCTGTTTACGCCATTAACAAGGAGGAAACGGTCCAAGCTGGGCATGATGGTTTAGCAGACCAAGATCATATCCTCAAAAATATACAGATGGCTCATCTTCGTGATTTGCTAATTATTGGTGAGACCGGGATCGAGCGGTTCACTGTGTTAGGAATAGAAGCTGGGATCGGAAAATCTCTTGGGACAGATAACGCAATTGGCGTGTACCGTCTGAGGGGTGGCACACGTAAGTTTCTATTGGTAAAAAAGTTCAAACCCGAGGTCACTGATAGTGTTACAAGAATTAACAATTTAGTAGGGAAAACGGTTGCTCTAGGGATAACCGGAGATACCTGGGAAGAGGACAGAAAAAATATTGACCTTATCCCAAGCTTTCCAGTTGTTATCATTACACACTCTAGGTATCTTGACTTATGCCTTGATGAGAAGAAACGGTCCATTTTTGAACAAGGAAGACACACTCTAGTTATTGACGAACAAATTGAACCTCCAACTCATACATTTACTGAAGTTGAATATTTGGAACACGTTGCCTTTCTCAAAAGCCGTTGGCTACAAGATAAACTTTCGGAATTATGTTCAGGTTTATTTGATGAAATTACCCTTGGTACTGCAAAAAGCAAAAGTGTAATTGCATGTCGGCCAACTGTAGACCTTGCATCACTTATAGAATTTCGTAACCATGTAATGGCAAATAGAAGCAAAGTTAAAGACCTTAAATCAGTTAAAGAATTTCTCGAAATGGTAGGCATCCTAGGTTCATCTCTTTGCTTTTCTTACCAAGGTAGAATTACTGCCATCGACAGCCGTCTAAAGTTATGGTCACTGCAGAACAATATCATTCTGGATGCAAGTGCAGGAATTGATCGTCTATATGACTGCTCTCCTAATATGACAGTAGATATTCAACCAAGAATAATCGATAACACGAAATCGGTCATCCGAGTGGACAAGTTCAGCACGAGTAAGGGCAGTATAATAAATGCTATCGATTATCCTGAGAAGATTTGTGAGGCAATTAGGAAGTATAAATCCAGCACCGATAAGACTTTGGTAGTCGTCCATAAAGATAAAAAAGATGAAATTGTAGCTCATCTTAAGAAACAGGGATTTCAAGATATCGGTATTTGTGATGAGTATAACGGTCAGGACATTGCTGTTACGTATTATGGCAATTTGATTGGTAAGAACCATTGGAGAGACTTCAATCAGGTTTGGATCGTTGCTACCAATATATTGAAAATGGAACTTTATGCCACGTATCAGCATTTCTTTTCACAGGTTGAGCCAGTAGATAACGAGATTTTAATGGATAACGTAACTGGTGGCTTCGGATTCATTGACGAACAATATGAAAAAATTAGGGTTGGCTCTATAGCCAAGGACATCTATCAAGCCATCAAACGTATTGATCGGAATGAACAGCCCTGCTCAGAAATATTCCTTGTTCAAAGTAATCCGTTGGTTATTGATGAGGTGATAAGGAACTTTCCTGGGATACAAATTGGTGAACCGATTGACCTAAATATTCATTCTAAAACGGCTCCACGAAAGGAAAGTAAAACTGATATCAAAGCAGCTCAAATGGCTTCATTAATATTGGAACAGCCACTTGGCAATTATGAGAAGAAATATCTGTGTGGTCTCTTAGGTTGGAACAGGAAAGATCCAAACCTGAATCGGATATGGAAGCATCCTAGTTTAAGTAAATTAGAAGACAGTGGAGCTATTAAAATAAATCCTAAAACAGTTACCAGGTTTTGATATCAACTATTTTGCCGGTACGAGTTAACTGTTATTTTCAATAAAGTACCGTAATAACGAATCATAAGGAACGTAAAGTCATCAATTTCATCTGTATATTACTTCTTATATAGGATATTTGATGAGTTCGTTTGATCGTATTTAAAGCAGGGGGCGTTAAGACTTGATACTAACGTCTATACGTTACTACCCATATTTTCACCTAGGAAGAATAACAAACAAACTTATCTTTTTCTAAATTTGTGGTGAAACTTCCCGCAGGAAGTTTTGCCACTGTACTCCGAGCGGAGCGAGGAGTACAAACGCTTAAAGAAGTAATTAAACCTAAACGGAGATATGGCTCAGTACTTTTATTATAGGGAATGGTTAGGACGAAGAGCCACGTTGAAAGCCTAAAATATAGAGAGCCACCCCGTAAGGTAGCCCAAAAATATATTAACTCTTCAACTTTCTCATACGGTCTTGCTTCTGAACAATAGAATTTAACGGTGAGGCAGCGGTATGCTGTTCACGCAAATCTTGCTGTGTTAGTGCCACGTACCTTTTTGTAACAGTTAAATCAGTATGCCCCAATGTCCTTTGTAGTGCCAAAGCATGCCCACCGTTTCGTAAAAACATTAACGCAAAGGCGTGACGAAGATCATATGCTGAAATCTTAAAGCCTAGTTTTTCTCCATATCGGCGTAACCTTAATGACCAGGCATGAGTATCCATAGCTTTTCCTTCAGAAGAAGCAAAGAGCGGAGCATTGCCCCAGCTTTCTGGCCGAACGGAAAGAAGCTTTCTTATACCGTCTACAGTTAGGGGAAGCAAAGGTAATGTTCTGCTTATTCTTGTTTTAGCAATTGCTGCAGGAATGTGTACTTCCATCCCACGCTGATTAAAATGTTCTGAGAGCAACGCTAATGCCTCTTTTGGCCTAATCCCCGTATCAATCGTCAGACACAGCAGCACATAGTCACGTAACCCTGAATATGTTTTACGATCAAAAATGGCTATCAATTCTTTGAGTTTGATCTCATCTATTTCTCTTACCCTTGGCTCCTCTCTACGCTGTCGAATGCCATCGACAGGATTTGAGGTCAATGTGCCTTCTTGTACCATCCAAGAAAAAAAACATTTTAGATACTTACGTCTCATATTGTGTGTAGCTGGAGCTAAATGATTTCCATTCGCAAAATAATGAATTACTGCCTTCTTGACTGTAGTATAATCCCCCCACCCCTCAGGGAACTCCTTAAAGAAATGACCTAGGTGCCACTCGTAATCCTTTATAGTGCGTTCGGAAACACCCTGAGCAAGTTTAAACAACGTAAAGTCCTTTAAACACTCTTCTCTCGTTAAAAATTTCTTTCCATCAATTCGTCTGAGCCTTGCCATTTAACATCACTCCTGCAATATTTATTGCAAGAAATGGGCGTTAACAGAGCCTCGGCATAGTCAAAATCGCCTAGTCCGAGATACCACGTTCAGAGCCTCGGCATATACAAAAAAGCCTCACGCTTTCATTCACTGAAAACCGTGAGACCGTTGATAATACGTATGGAGCGGACGACGAGATTCGAACTCGCGATCCTCGGCTTGGGAAGCCAATGCTCTACCGCTGAGCCACGTCCGCATGATGTATAAAAAGAGGGGTTCAGTTATCAGTCCTGATCAGGCCATCGAACTCCCTTTTCCCAACAAAGAGAATTATAAACTTAGAGATGCAATATGTCAACTCATATTGCTTGATAAATTTAACTTTTTGCAACAATAGTTCTCAAAATGTTTTCACAGGCGTGTATGTTGAGTTTAAATCACATTTGGATAAGTTTCGTTTGAATTTTTCCGTTCGTATCAACAAAAAACTCTATGGAATCGCTCTTTGAAAAATGTAACTGAATCGTATTATTATTTAAGCCGTATGAGACAACCTCATTTCCATCTCTAATTAAACTAATTAAATTACTTTCGTTGATTGCATGCTTTAAGCCATCTGAAAAATCAAAATCAAAATCATATTCAGCGAGCTTAATATTGTCTTCAGTGGCTTCTATTCCTTTTTTCAATAAATACTTTTTCAAATATTCTGTTTTGATTTTTTCATATCTCTCTTTTTCCCACTGGATAATATCCACCAGTTTATCTTTTTCCACACTATGCACCCCTTTAATAGTTTTTGATCTAAAAGTCCGGTCCCTACAATTAGTTTACCAATATTCTAATCCCTTCAAGAGCCAATATACATACTTTAACAAAAAAATATGCAAAGTTAGTATCCACAATGAATGCTCGGTTAAAAGGAACACTAGCTTCTCTTTTCTCTTAAAGAAAAGGATAGTCCTAATTTAACGGTTTATGACTAAAAGCTATAACAAAAAAGTTCTGATTTTTCCTCTGAAGGAAATCGTCAGAACCTTTTATATCAGTGTTTCTATAAGCCTGTTATAGGGCACAAATATCCCAATTTACGTTTTGAGGCTCGCTGGCCAGTGCGCAAATACCTATTCATCAAGACTAAAGTGGTGCCTCAGGACGGAATCGAACCGCCGACACGAGGATTTTCAGTCCTCTGCTCTACCGACTGAGCTACCGAGGCATAAAATAATTTTGGTGACCCGTACGGGATTCGAACCCGTGTAACCGCCGTGAAAGGGCGGTGTCTTAGACCGCTTGACCAACGGGCCGCAACAGACGTCTGATATCAGAAGTTAGATATCAGATCGAAGCATAATTCAGATGCCAGTTGTAACAAATGTCAGACTCAACAAATTTGCTGACTTCTGACTTCCGATCACTGTCTTCTAAAATGGTGAGCCATCCGCGACTCGAACGCGGGACACCCTGATTAAAAGTCAGGTGCTCTAGCCAACTGAGCTAATGGCTCAAATGAGTACACCACGAATTTAAATACTATACTAAAGTATCCTATCCGTCAAGACCTTTTATAATATTTCCTTTAATCTCGTTAAAATTGTTGATTCGCTATCTTTCGCACTCCCTAGTTGCTAGTTGAGCATTATCTAATCATCAAGCTTAGACAACACACGGGTTTGTTATGCCGGATCAGACAATTTCATCCCGACATAATATCCCTTTATTAAATGACGCCTGCTTGACTAGTACACATGCCTCTTAGAAGCCCTGGCAGGGCATTTCACTTGGTTAACTGAGAGTATTAAAACATCTCACCGCGTACAATAGTCTGTTCTCGTCCTGGACCTATTGCAACCAACGTAGCTGGCACACCAGTTAGTTCTTCAATCCGAAGAATATAATTTTGTGCTGCCTGCGGTAGGTCCTCGAAGCGACGGACATTGGTCAGGTCTTCTTGCCAACCTGGTATTTCTTCATAAACTGGTTGACATTGCTTAAAAATCTTTTGACTTTGTGGGAATTCAGAAATAATTTCTTCATTAACACGATATCCGATACAAATCTTAAGTTTATCAAATCCGGTCAGCACATCAAGTTTCGTAATGGCAAAATCAGAAATTCCGCTCACTCGAACAGCATAGCGAGCAATAACTGCATCGAACCAACCACAACGACGCGGCCGACCAGTCGTAGTTCCAAACTCATGTCCTTTAGCCCGCATTTGTTCTCCGGTCTTATCCAGCAGTTCTGTCGGGAAAGGGCCTTCTCCGACGCGCGTGGTATAGGCTTTTATTACCCCGATTACGCGATCAATGCGGGTTGGTCCAATGCCAGCGCCAATACACGCTCCTCCTGCAATCGGATGAGAGGAGGTAACATAAGGGTAAGTCCCATGATCAATGTCAAGTAAGGTGCCTTGCGCGCCTTCAAAGAGTACTTTCTCCCCTGCTCGAATGCTTACGTCAATCGCCAGTGAACTGTCTGCCACCATGGAACGAATGCGTTCGGCGTAGCCCAAGTAGGTTTGATAAATCCCCTCAAATTCAAGGGCTTCCTTGCCATAAACTTTAACAAATAAATTATTTTTTTCTACTAAATTACGACGAAGTTTATCAGCGAACTCCTCTTTGTCCAAGAGATCAATGATGCGAATCCCGATCCGTGACGCTTTATCCATATAAGCAGGTCCGATTCCACGCTTTGTCGTACCAATTTTATGCTCACCACGTGCTTCTTCTTCCAAACCATCAAGCATCCTATGGTAGGGCATAATCACATGGGCATTACTGCTAATCAGTAGTTTACCCGTCTTAATGCCCCGCTCGGCTAGATAATCAATTTCCTCCAGCAAAACCTGGGGATCAATCACCACACCATTACCAATGACACAGGTTTTGTCTTCATAGAGAATTCCCGAAGGAATAAGATGAAGCTTAAATTCTTTTCCATTGGCCACAACAGTATGACCCGCATTATTTCCACCTTGGTATCGGACCACAAGATTCGCCTTTTCAGCCAAAAAATCCGTAATCTTACCTTTTCCTTCATCTCCCCATTGAGAACCAATTAACACAACAACAGCCATTGAAATTCCTCCTATCGATCTAATCCACTAATCCTAGTCGCCTAAAAATATCATCGACGTGCCTGAGATGATATTTTAAATCAAACAAACCTTGAATTTCTTCTATGCTCAAATACTTTATAACACGCGCATCTGCTGCAACGACCTCAATGAAGTCAAGTCCGTTATCCCAGGCCTGAAAAGCATCCTGTTGAACCCAAGCGTAGGCATCTTCTCGCATACATCCGTGTTCAACCAAGGCCAAAAGCACGCGCTGAGACGATGTCAGTCCAAACGTTTTCTGCAGATTTCGTTTCATCTGGTCCTCACGAATCTTAAGCCCCGCAATCACCCGGGTCATCTGACGAAGCATATGATCTAAAAGAACACAACTGTCTGGAAGTATGACCCGTTCCACTGAGGAATGGGTCATATCCCTTTCATGCCAGAGCGCAATATTTTCCATTGCCGCCAACGCATTGCCACGCAGGAGCCGCGACATCCCTGCCACTTGTTCACACACGATCGGATTGCGCTTATGCGGCATCGCCGAAGAACCCTTTTGTCCTTCAGCAAAGGGTTCCTCAACTTCGAGGATATCAGTTCGTTGTAGATTGCGAATTTCTGTCGAGATTTTTTCAAGCGTACCGCCAATTAACGCCAAAGTGGTCATGAAATGCGCGTGTCGATCCCGCTGTAGGATTTGATTGCTTACCAAAGCCGTCTCTAACCCTAAGTGATTACAGACGGCCTCTTCAACTTCAGGTGCGACATTCGCATACGTTCCTACAGCTCCTGAAATTTTTCCGGCACTTACTGTAACAATCGCTTGATTGAGACGTTCGTCTTGCCGATCGATCTCAGCGATCCATAAAGCCAGCTTCAAGCCAAAGGTCAATGGTTCAGCATGAATCCCGTGAGTCCGACCGACCATCACGGTATCTTTGCTCTCCAGGGCACGTTTTACCAAGGCAGCTCGAAGCTCGCGCAGATCTTGCTTCAGTAAACGCCCCGAATCTCTTAGGACAAGACTTAACGCAGTATCTTTAACATCGGATGAGGTCAAACCGAGATGAAGGTATTTCCCGGCCTCCCCAATTTCCTCTACAACAGCTTGGAGAAAGGCGATCAGATCGTGACGCACCACAGCCTCGATTTCTAAGATACGCTTAGGGTTCACTTTCGCTTTGGCTCGGATTTCTGCCATAGCTTCAAGGGGTATTTCTCCCCGCTTCGTCATAACCTCAGCGACCGCTAGTTCGACCTCCAACCAACGTTCATATTCGTATCCGTCCTGCCATAATTTACCCATTTCAGGATGAGTATATCGGTCTAGCAACAACTTTCGCCCCCTGTCAATTCATAGCATCTGCAAATTGTGAGTCCTCATTAGCTTCCGCCTGACAAATAGGTTATACCTTAGTTACAATATCTCGACCCACGACAACACCCGTCGCCGAAGCTTGCATCAAGCCACGGGTAATTCCCGCTCCATCACCAATGGCGTATAAGCGGGGAATCGCTGTTTCAAAATTTGCGTCAACTTTTACTTTTGAAGAATAGAACTTAGCCTCAACTCCGTACAACAACGTATTTCTGGAATACATACCAGGAGCAATTTTATCAAAGGCCTTTAGTGTTTCGATCAGGGAGGTCAAATACCGCTCCGGCAATACATAGCTGAGATCTCCAGGCACTGCAGAGATAAGCGTCGGAATAGTCGTCGATCGACTCAGACGACTTTTATTTGTCCGCCTTCCCCGGAGAAGGTCTCCCAGGCGCTGAACCATCACTCCGCCCCCTGTTAACATGTTCGCAAGTCGGGCAACATAGCGCCCATACTCAATTGGTTGATTAAAAGGCTCTGTGAAGCGAGTTGATACTAATAAAGCAAAATTTGTGTTCTTAGTCTTCTGAGCGGGATCAGCATAACTATGCCCATTCACCACGGCAATATCGCCATCGTAGTGCTCTTCGGAAACGACACCACCGGGGTTGACACAGAAACTACGAGTTTTCAGATCATACGTGTCCGAATAATAAACCAGCTTGGGTTCATAAAGATCCCGCGTTAGATGATCCATAATAGAGTTTGGAACTTCAACACGTACTCCGATGTCTACTTCATTGTTTTCTGTTACCACACCTAGCCGAATAGCCTGCGCCGCGAGCCAATTCGCACCCCCACGACCTGGGGCAGCAACCACAAAACGAGCGGAAACTTCATCGAGTTCTTGTTGATCTCTGCGTTGAATGGTTGCTCCTCTAACCCCTTCTGGGGAAGCTAAAATATCCTTAACTTCAGCAAGTTCCCAAAAGGTTGTCTTCGTCTTGTTCATCAGATACTCATACATGCCCTTTAAGACATCATAGGCTAGCTCGGTTCCTAAATGGCGTACAGGACAATGAATTAACTGAATGTTATGGCGTGATGCCTCATATTGAATTTCTTCCACACGGCGGGTATCTAAACCGTACACTTTTTCTTGTGCTCCAAATTGAAGGTATTTAGAATCCGCATAATTAATCAGGTCCTGAGCTTGTTCTTCTCGCATATATTCCGTTAATCGGCCACCAACTGCAGGACTTAAAGAGAGTTTTCCATCACTAAATGCCCCTGCCCCCGACCAGCCTCTGGTAATAGCGCAAGGATTACACCCGACGCAAATTCCAGTAGTACGAGCTGGACACTTTCGCTTATCAATGGTTCTTCCGTTATCAACTATAAGAATCTTTAAATCACTATTGAGTTTTGATAACTCTAACGCCGTGAAAATCCCGGCAGGACCGGCTCCGATAATTAAGACATCCACTTCATGTTTCAATTGTATTCCCTCCTAGAGCCGTTCACTTTTGCCTACTGGCAAAGGACCTCTCCTGACAAACAATTTCATCTTAACAATCCTCTACCTCATTGTCAATCCAGTTATCGAACATTAAGCGTAATAATACATAAAACATTCGACACTCTAACTTCCTATTATTTCAAACTGAAAGTCTGGGATATAGTCTTGCTAAAAAAGGCGTTAAAAATCCCCCAGCCCACGAATTGGCAAGGGGATACAAGCTTAAGCCGTTTGATGTTGTCGGTCAAGGTTTACAAATTTAGTAAACTCTTTAAGGAAACCTAATTCGATAGTTCCTACCGGACCATTGCGGTGTTTGGCAATAATCAACTCGGCAATCCCTTTTTTCTCCGATTCATGATTATAATACTCATCCCGGTAAATAAATGAAATCACGTCCGCATCCGCTTCAATCGCTCCAGATTCCAATAAATCTGACATAATTGGCCGTTTATCCTGGCGTTGCTCAACCCCCCGGTTGAGCTGGGACAGGGCAATGACTGGAACTTTCAGTTCCCGAGCAAGCCCTTTGAGAGTTCTGGAGATTTGAGCCACCTCTTGCTGTCGGCTTTCTGTTTTTTTCCCAACTGACAATAACTGAAGATAGTCAATAACGATCATGCCCAGATTATGTTCCATCTTCATTCGACGAGCCTTTGAGCGAAGCTCGGCCAAGGAAATTCCTACCGTATCATCGATAAAAATCGGGGCATCCGAAAGCGGCCCTACCGCCCGCGTCAGTTTCGGCCAATCTTCATCCAGCAATTCCCCAGTCCTTACGCGCTGTTGATCAACCATCGCTTCTCCACAAAGCATCCGTTGCACCAGCTGTTCTTTGGACATTTCTAAACTAAAAATAGCAACCGGGACCTTGGCTCGAACTGCCGCATTTTGAGCCATGTTTAAAACCATAGCTGTTTTTCCCATCGACGGCCGAGCAGCAATAATTATCAAATCAGACGCCTGCCACCCCGATGTCATCCGGTCTAATTCCGTAAAAAAGGTGGGAACACCTGTGAGATTACCTTTATTAGCATAGAGATACTCAATTTTTTCAAACGTCTCTAAGAGAACGTCGCGAATGAAGCTATACCCATCTTTAACACGCCGCCGCGAAAGATCAAGAATAAGTTTCTCTGCTTCTTCCAAGAGACCACGCGCTTCTTCCCCCGGCTCATATCCCCGTTCTAAAATGCTGCTTGTCGCACGAATGAGTTGACGAAGAAGGGCCTTCTCCGTCACTAATTTAGCATAATACTCCACATTAGCCGCTGAAGGAACGGAACGGGCAATCTCTGAGATTGTGGAAATCCCGCCGACCTGTTCCAGACGCCCCTGTTGACGCAAAATCTCCGCGACACTGACAAGATCAACCGGATCACCTTTTTCGAAGAGATCTCGAAGCGCGGAAAAAATCAAACGGTGATTATCTCTGTAAAAATCTTCCGGTTGAAGCATTTCAAAGACTGAACTTCCGGCCTCCGGTTCGAGCATCATCGCACCTAAGACCGCCTGTTCGGCCTCTAAATTCTGGGGTGGAACTTTTATTAGTTCCATAACCTCTCTCCTCCCGGTCGTCCTTAATCTCTATAACATTGTAAACTGAAAATCTTCAAGTGTTAAAAATATGTTTAATAGCCTCTTCGATCGTACTGACTCCCACCACTTCAATTCCTTGCAAACTCTGTGGTACATCCGCCATATTTTCCAGGGGGATTATAACTTTGCGAACTTCAACCTGCTTCGCTCCGAAAATCTTTTCGTAAATGCCACCGACGGGTTTAACCTTACCCTGAATAGAAATCTCCCCAGTTACGGCAACATCTTGGTGTAGTGGCTGTTTTTTTAAGGCGCTATAAATGGCTAGCGTTGTTGCCAACCCCGCTGAAGGGCCGTCAATTTTTGCCCCGCCGACCACATTAACATGCACATCGTAATTGCGCAAATCTTCCCCTGTCAGATCACGGATAACCGCAGTAGCATTAAACACTGCATCTCTAGCCATACTTCCTGCCGTTTCATTAAAACGTACCGTTCCTTTGCCATCCCGTCCTCTAAAGGTAATCGCCTCGATCTCCAACACCGAGCCCAAAAATCCAGCGACACCCAATCCTAAGATTCTCCCTATTTCCAAAGTAGGTTGGACTTTTCGAAAAATATACGGGGTAAGTCGGGCCGAGCGCAAGACTTCATAAACATCGGCACTTGTCACCTTAACATCTTCCTGATTTGAGTTGCGATATCTCGCCAAGCCGTAAGCATCAGTTAGAATACTATTCGCTTTCCGTCCTTCGATCACATATTCACTGATGATTTCAGGCACATTGTCGTCCAAAGCCACTCCAAGTTTTTGGGCAGCTTGACGAATAATATGCTGAACATCTCTTGGCTCAAGAGGAACAAAAAAGACTTCCGAACAGCGGGAACGCAGGGCAGGATTGAGCTCGGAAGGATCTCGTGTCGTAGCTCCGATGAGGACAAAATCAGCAGGCGCCCCCTCTTCAAAGAGTTTTTTAATCCACTGAGGAAGCTGAGGGTTACCCGGATCATAATACGAAGAATCAAAGGATACCCGTTTATCTTCCAGTACTTTGAGCAATTTATTTAAAAGTAAAGGATCCATTTCCCCTATTTCGTCAATGAATAAGATGCCTCCATGAGCGTCGCTCACTAACCCCATTTTAGGCTCTGGGATGCCTATATCTGCTAAGTCATTTTTCGCTCCTTGGTAGATTGGATCATGTACCGATCCCAAAAGAGGATTAGTTACATCCCGAGGGTCCCATCGTAACGTCGTCCCGTCCACTTCGACGAAAGGAGCCTCTTTAGCAAAGAGCGAATGGGAATGACTCTTAACCTCTTCTAACGCAACCCGAGCTGCAGACGTCTTGCCGACTCCAGGCGGACCATACATCAAGATATGTTGAGGATAGGGAGTTGCCAACTTAGCCAACAAGGCTTGGACAGCGCTTTCTTGCCCTATAATCTCGGCTACAGTTTGCGGACGCAATACATCAAACGCGGAACGGTTCAATGAAATAGTATTCATCTTTTCGAGTACCGCTAGCTTCTTAAGCGTTTGAGCATTTTCTGGCCCAGACGTTTCTTGAAGAACTTGAATCTTGATTTCTTTGACATAATCCTCATGTCGAACCTGCATCTTTTCTAAAACAACACGTTCCAACCGTTCTTCGACAGATCGCCTGGCAATAAGTTCTGCGATCTGTTCTTCAATTTCGTCCAAAAGCTGCGGAATTTCCTGCAACGTCGGAATCGTCTGGACAGTAGGATCATCGGAAACAATTTTGCGTAAACCCGCAACACGTTCGACGAGTTCATCCGAACGCATAAGTTTGAGCGCTTCCAACCTGCTGGCCTTAAGAACTAGCTTGTCGGTTCCATGATAATTCGAAAGCAACACATAGAGTGTATCGACTTCTCGGCGCCACTCTTCCTCATCCTGTAACCGCTCATTGAGATTCGTATGAGCTAGCCATTTTGTCAAAAGCCCTTTCATGAGGGATCCCCTTTCGTGGATCAGTTTAGATTGCCACAATATGCACTTGAAGCTTCGCGATCACGTCCAGATGAATTTTGACATGAACCTCATAACTGCCAAGCGCCTTCAGCGGTTCTTTTACTTCTAACTTGCGTTTATCCACTTCAACCCCATGCTGTTTTTTCAACGCATCAGCAATCTCTTTGCTGGTCACTGAACCAAATAAACGCCCACCTTCACCCGTCTTCGTCTTAACTTCAATCTGGAGAGCATTCAGTTTAGCTGCTAATTCAATGGCGTCTTCTTTTTCTTTTTCCTTGCGGCGCTCTTCCAGCACTTTCTTATGTGAGATATCCTGAATATTTCCAGTAGTCGCTTCAATCGCTAACTTTTTAGGAAAAAGAAAATTTCGGGCATATCCGTCAGCGACTTCAAAAATCTGTCCCTTTTTACCTGTTCCTTTGACATCTGCTTGAAGAATAACCTTCATGTGAATTCCTCCTTACGATTCTTCTGGTAAACGACGAAAATTAAAAACAAGATCAAATAATCCAAACATGATTAGACTAATAACACTGAAGAAGAGATAAAGAAAACTGGCTATGATTAAGGCGAATTTAAGAAAGCGAGGGATCTTAGGCGATTGTAACAAATACAAATAAACAGAAGTCCCCAGCACTAAGGTTACGGCCCCATAAACAACCATTAAGTTGATTCCTAAGCCACGCAGAATTATCCACGAAAATTGATCACCTAATAGATAGCAAGCAATTCCCAAAACCGCACCCCAAACCGCATACCACGGTAAACTCCAACGCGTGAAGGGAATCCGCCCTTCATCATCTTTAAACCAACGCCTAACAATATAGAAAACCAAGCCAAACTCAACAAAAGCAGACAACGCTGCAAAACTGGGAATGATGAGAGCATAAAAGCGAATTCCTTGTTGCAGTAAATCTCGAACTTGTAGCTCGCTAATCCCTTGTTGTTGCATCACTACCAATAATCCCGACGTTTGATATTGCTGAACGATTGTATTAATCGTGTCACTTACAGTGTTGGCATCAAATCCTTGTGTCAGGAAAGAAAAAGTTGGTATCGCCCCTAAAACTGCAGCCAACATAGCACCCCAGAAGAAGGTTCTGCGCACTGGCCAATGTTTACGCAAACCCAGAACACCTATTAACCCCGCTAAAGGAACGAAGCTCATCTGATTAAAGGCTGTTATTCCTAAAACAACCGACGGCGTAACGTAGCCAATTGCCAGCAAAACGGCGGCTAGAAACACCCCTCTTCGATGGCCAACCAAAAAAACGGCGAGTAACATGAGCGCTTCCCAAAGAATTCCCCAAGTTCCCCAAGTGACCCCCAACCAAGGAAAGGTTACTAGGACCCCCCCAGCTAAATAGTACATAACCGTTTTATCACTTAAATACATCGTTACCCATTCTCCTACACATTTAGTCTTCAGGAGCGAGATAGCTCAAGAGCAAGCTTAGATCTCCCCACTGCTTTTCAAGATTCATCTCATCTTCGTCTCTTAATCCCTCAAGGCGTTGTAAAAGCATGCGATCCAGCCGGGAAAAGTCAAACCCCAACCGTCTTGCTAACAAATAACTCATTCCCACAAGATCAGCCAACCCCTGAACCATCTCTGCCTCTGAACCACACAGTGTGCCATGTTGGATAAGCCACTGTGCCTGAATTAAATTGACCTTTAGTTCATCAATAGCTCTTAAGGCTTTTACAACATCAACTTCAACATGTTCCAGGGTTGCCCCCTCCTAAAGTCCATTTTTCTCAGTGCATTCGTTCAACTAATGCAGAACATTATCACTCAAACGCTGCTATATAAAGCTACTATATAAAACAGTTCGTGATAAGCATCCAAATCTCCTGCACTTCACAAGCATGAAAATTTCGCCAATCCGTTTCATCCGTTATGCTGCGCTGCGACTGGGGGGAATAAGTAACAAACTCAAAATTGAAAAAAGGAGCTCTCGCTCCCTTTTTCTACTCGACACTATATGGCAACAAGGCAATACTTCGAGCCCGTTTGATCGCCAAAGTCACTTGGCGCTGATGCATTGCGCAGTTTCCCGAAATACGGCGAGGCAATATTTTGCCACGATCCGTAACATACTTGCGCACTTTATGTGTCTCTTTGTAATCCATAGACACAACTTTATCCACACAAAAACTGCATACCCGCTTACGTGGGCGACGTCCGCGTTCACGTTTCATACTAATTCTCCCCTTCCCTTACTTAGAATGGGATGTCATCATCCAAATTTACTTCATGTCCAAATGAGCCAGCTCTGTTGGGAGAGCCCGCTTCCGTGCTCCCACCCCCGCTGTCCTTTGGACTTAGTAAATGAACATTTTCTGCAATAACCTCTGTAACCCATCGTTTTTGGCCATCTTGGCCAGTGTACGTACGAATCTGGATTCGACCATCTGCGGCTGCCATTTTCCCCTTAGACAAATAATTGGCACAGAACTCAGCAAGCTGGCGATAGACCACACAAGGAATAAAATCCGTCTCTCGTTCTCCCTGAGCATTTTTATAATTTCGATCAATCGCTAGAGTAAAATTAGCAACGGCTACACCACTTGGTGTATAGCGTAACTCGGGGTCTTTCGTTAAACGGCCAATCAAAACGACTCGATTCAACATATGTGCCCCACCGTCCTTTTAGTCTTCTTTTCTTACGGTCAGAAAACGGATTACATCGTCAGAAATTTTCATAACCCGCTCGATTTCTTGAGATGTACGGCCTTCGCCTTCAAAGTTCATCAGGATATATTGGCCTTCTTTATAGTCTTGGATTTCATAAGCCAATCGACGTTTACCCCACTTTTCTACCGTCAAGTTATCGCCGCCATTGCTGGCTACGAGCCCACTTAAACGGTCGACCAGTGCAGTGGTCGCCTCCTCATCCAGATCTGGCCGGATGATATAAAGTAATTCGTACGCTTTCATATTTGCACCTCCCCTCGGACTAAGCGGCCCCGTTAAACGGAGCAGGGATATTTATACTACCAAGCAGAAATTATACCATTATATTTTCCGAAAAGCAATCATTTTATTGTTAAACGTTAAACCGGAAGTGAACAATGTCCCCATCGCGCATAATATAGTCTTTTCCCTCCAAGCGGACTAACCCTTTATCCCGAGCACCGTTTAAGCCATTGTTGGCGACGAAATCCTTATACGCCACAACTTCAGCCCGAATAAATCCATGTTCAAAATCCGTATGAATTACCCCTGCAGCTTGGGGTGCCTTCGTGCCTTGATGAATTGTCCATGCTTTGACCTCCATAGGACCGGCAGTGAAAAACGTCATCAGTCCTAACAAATGAAAAGCAACCTTAATCAATTGGTCCAGTCCTGACTCTCCGAGCCCTAAGTCTTGTAAAAAAACCTCTTTCTCATCCTCTTCAAGTTCCGCGATCTCTGCTTCAATCTGGGCACAAACCACAACAGCTTCTGCGCCCTCTTCCGCCGCGATCGCCATAACTTGTTGAACATAGGGATTATCCGCAGCCTTAGCGAGGCCATCTTCACTGACATTCGCGACATAGAGCACTGGTTTTAGAGTTAAAAGCGCAATCCCTTTCAGAATTGCTCGCTCCTCGTCCGTATAAGTCAAAAAACGAGCCCCTTTGCCCTGATTAAAGACTTCCTTTAGACGTTCCAAAAGAGCTACTTCACCTTGAGCCTTTTTATCTCCTGTCTTTAAGAGTTTCGACGAACGATCCGCTCGCCGCTCGATACTCTCCATGTCCGCTAAGACCAACTCCAGATCGATCGTCTCAATATCCCGTTTAGGGTTAACATTTCCCTCGACATGAATCACATTCTCGTCCTCAAAACAACGTACAACATGCACAATAGCATCGACTTCACGGATATGGGATAGAAATTTATTTCCTAATCCTTCTCCTTTGCTGGCACCCTTTACGAGTCCGGCAATATCCACGAACTCAACGGTAGCTGAAACAATTTTTTTGGGATGAACCATATCCGCTAGTTTCTGCAAACGGGAATCAGGCACTTCTACCATTCCCACATTTGGATCAATGGTGCAAAATGGGTAGTTTGCTGCCTCCGCACCCGCTTGGGTAATTGCATTAAATAACGTTGATTTACCGACATTTGGCAAACCAACAATTCCTGCATGTAACGTCATGCTTTACCTCCTCTTTAAATATGACAAACCATCTTTACAGATTATAAGTGATTTTCCCCTACTAATCCATCTCATTTTCAGCGGCCCGCTTTAAAATCTCCTTTAAATTGCGTTCGAGTTTGATACGCGGAATCCAAGCTTGATGTTGACAGCCTAAACACTGAATCCTAAAGTCCATCCCTGTTCGCATCACTTTCCAATCGAGACTTCCACAAGGATGCGGTTTACGAAGACGAACAATATCCCCTACATTCAACGGAATCATCTCTTTGCTCCCCCTTAATCGCGGTTCGAGGTTCGAATCTTGAGTATCTTACTTCGCTTCGCACTTCGCACATTTTGTTCCGCTAAGTTACATAACCTTGATTCCCGTGAAAAATTATACCTACATTAATAAACCCTGATTTTACTGGCATTTTGGTGTTTTTGTAGGTATAAAAATTATACCTACAAATTAAATTACGAATCATTATTTTTGTGACTATTCAGGTACTCAGTTAATCAACCACAGATTACACAGATTAACACAGAATAAATACATTTTGGCTCTAACCTACAAATCGCTTGTAACTCAATATCCCCTTTATCCTTTGTCTGTGTGTTTCTATCGAATCGTTCGTAATCTGTGTAATCTGTGTAATCTGTGGTTCCCCGTTCAGAATTCTCCAAGGCGTATTTACAGTGTTTCTCCTTGTAGGTATAAAAAAATGCGAGATTTTAGGACATAACACTATACTTACTGCAAAAGAGTTTTAACGTACTTTATCGTCTTGGAATGAACTCTTCAGAGGGTCTGTCATAATAACACTTTGGAATTGTGGTGTACGAATTCCTTCTTTTAAAAAGGAACTGTGGATGCGCCGACGTAGTTCACGTTCCAGACCCCACTGCTCATCAGGTTGGGTGAAAGCAACCACACGTAAAACAACATTACGCTCCCCAAACTGGGTTACACCTTGGACTGTAGGAGCTTCAACAATTTTCTCACCAAACTCTGCGCTGACTTCTTCGCAAACAGTACTCATTACTGCCATTGCGCGGTCAAGATCTTCATCATAGGGGATCTGAATTTCCACCTTAGCTAACATCTTTCCTCGACTAAAGTTCGTAACTGCTGTAATGCTACCATTGGGAATGATGTGGAGTTCTCCACCCCAAGCCCTGATACGGGTCGTCCGAATTCCAGTTTCTTCAATCGTCCCCATGAATTCTCCTGTTTTTACTGTCTCTCCAACTGAAAACTGGTTCTCAAAAAGGATAAAAAAACCGCCAATAATATCTTTAACCAAACTCTGCGAACCAAATCCTAATGCCACCCCCAAAACGCTAGCCGATGCTAGTAATGCTCCTGTATCAATGTCAAAAAGGCGTTTGAGACTATACAATAAAGCCGTAAAACTAATCAAGTAAAATAATAAACTTCGGAAGAGCGAAAATAGCGTATTTCCTTTGCGTTCATCCAGAAGATGTTTACCTTTTCGATCCACTAACACACGCTTTAGCAGATAAATAGCCAATCCGTACGCAAGACGTGCTACAACAATAACAACTATAAGATAAAGTACGGTATTTAAAACATCAATTCCTAATTTATACCAATTTAAATCACTGATAGTTTCTGGAATCCATGAGACATTCATCGTCTAAATCGCTCTCTTCTATACTATCCTTTAATTCGTTTTTCATTATCAACCTAAGTTTGCTACTTCTCCGTTCAATATATTCGCTGTGCTAAACCACATGCCCTTAGCAGTAGCGCTGGTTTACGTTTAAAACCAGACCCCTTTGCCAAGTGAAAGCGGTTCGAGTAGTTTTTGACTGAGTTGAGCGGAAAATGCTTGGTCCAAGGCCTGAAAGATCCCCACTAAATAAGGATAGAAGCTTGAATTCTGAATGAGATCCGGAATACTTCCACCTGCCCCCAATTTCAAAAGAGGGGAACACACCCCCGCCAAAACAGCCAGACCAATCAGAGCACTTAACCCCCCAAACAATAGACCTCCGCCGCGATTAAAAGCCCCACCCCAACTACCAAAAGAACGCAGAAGAATCGCGACCAACAACTGAATCACCATCACCACCACAAAAAAAACGCAGACAAAGGCGATGAGGCTTAGAATGCGCTCTGCGAGCGTCCCCGCCAAACGATGTGTCACTTGTTCTATAGCTTGTGGCATCTGTACACCATCTAGGTTCAACGAAGCAAAAATGTTGCTCCATTCGGGAGGTAGAGCCCCCAGAATATTTCCTAAAGCCTGTTGTTGCAAAGATGAAGCTTTGGACTGAACTGATGGTAGGATCGCTCGATAGATCACAGGTTCTAACCATGACTGAAGTGAAAAATATTGTTCAGCCCAGTGAAGGGCAACCATGTATTCCCATGACGCTACTACAAAGCCTACAATGCTACTCAAAAAATTGACAATGCTTGTTATAAGCCCTCTTTGATAACCATGTAAGGCTCCCAACAAAACAAACCCTAAAATGAGCACATCAATAAGATTCATTTGCATTCTCCTCCCTAATAAATTGATCGCTGTTTCCTAATTAAGTCAACTCAGCTCAACTCATCGTTTAACTAACTCATAATATTCGGTTTAAACTATCAAAAATCCTGCCGGATAAAGCAACTGTCAACCAGGGAAATCAAAAAGACAGCTTTTCGCTGCCTTGACACTGAAACCTTATTGAAGAATTAGTGTTGAGAGAAATTTTACCTCTATCTCAAGTTTAGATAAGCATATCTTGAGGCGTGTTTAAATTGCAAACTACGACTAATGGCGGGGATGCGTGCGAATCGAACACACCTCGGAACGTTCTGCGTCCCGACACGCGGATTTGAAGTCCGGGAGCAGCACCAGCCACCATCCATCCCCATTCTGTCGACAATAATATAACACATTCCCTCTTATTATGAAAGTACATATCAAATTATTGAATATATATTCTTGCCCTGGATATCATAAAGATTAGAAGGTATATACTTCTATGAATTTGGGCACAATGAGTATGTAGCCATGTTTAGTTTGTTTTTTTCTTTAGTTTCAAAGTATGTTTAAGTACTTGATTAAACGCAAGCGCAAGTAATGTAAATGAAAGGAGTTATTACTATGGACCGCAGTGAAATCTTGTTTTCTGATTTATCGAACAACCAAATTGATGATGTTAAGGCTTTAGAAACAAAATTCAATACATCTCATCCCACAGGTCAAGAGACCATCTTAATTGCTTATTCCAAGCCCGGACAAAAATAGTGAATTTATCTCTTGTGATGATCTAATCCTACTTATAGTGTAAACAGCTTCCTTTGAGCTTTTGTTCCGCTTGGATCGTCATTTCAGCAGGCGACATTGTACGATGCATCAACTGAAATTTGGCCTGAAGTAACCCTTTCACACATTCAAGTGTTAGATCCGTTAAATGAGTACAGCCGTGCTCTAACCCGACTGCCGCTTGAATCTGCCTTCGGACGTTATGATTCAGGTTAACCCCTACAAGCTCTCTAATTAGTTTCTGAGTGTGTACACAATCTGGATGGGGAGCGCGCCGAAGTTCACCATCAGCTGAAGTAATCGTATAACTCTTTAGATCGGCTGCAAGAGTTATACAGAGTTCATGGTTACTGTCTATAAAAACTCCATTCACTATTAGCGTTGTTTCGCCTTCTAAGCAGACATTGACAGAAATAGAACGATTAAAAAGATACATTGGCCCATCTCCTCATCTTCCTCTAACCTATTTCTTCATAATAACTTACTTCATATTATATCCTGTATTACGAATAAAGAAAGTTACTGGATTCATCCAGTAACTTTCTTTATTCCTTTATTCAGATATCAATCTCTAACGCGATACCCTTTTTCTTTTAGGGAGGCTTTAACCTCAGCTACTTGTTCACCCTGGAGGCGTGCAAGAATCTGAACCTGATTCTCCTTCAGATGGTATACTGCGAAACTCGCAATATCAACATCAAATTGCTTGATTGTAACGGCAAGGTCCAACATGACACCAGTTCCATCCTTTGTTTCTATTACCACACGCTGGCCGGGACTGCGAAATCCCATAATATCTAGAAAGGCATCTAAAATATCGGATGCTGTAATAATACCGATCAATTTACCCTCTTCAAGTACAGGCAATCCACTGATTTTATGTTCCCGCATTAACAAAGCAGCATCCTCAATCGTTGTGTCGGGATGGCAGCTCATCACCTTTTTCACCGCTACTTCACGAATAGGAGTTTTCGCTATGAGATAATTAAGTTCAAAAATACTTAACGTTGTAGCGGGAGAAGGAGAAACCTCGCGAAGATCCCCATCTGTCAGGTAACCTACAAGTTTACCCTTCTCTAGAACCGGCAACTTATTGATTCTTTTCTCGCGCATAAAGGTCATTGTATCTGCGATAGATTTCTCTGGACTTACCGTAAAAACCTGAGATGTCATGAATTGGCGCACATACATTTTACTTTACCCCTTTCTCTTTTGAATTCAGGCTGGGATCTTATCCCCCAAGGTAGGCCTTGCGAACTTCTTCGCTGGCCGCTAATTGTTTGGAATCTCCAGAAAGCACAATTTTTCCTGTCTCAAGTACATAGGCCCGATTTGCAATTGAAAGCGCCATATGAGCATTCTGTTCTACAAGTAAAATAGTCGTTCCACTTGCATTAATCTCCTTGATAATTGAAAAAATTTGTTTAACTAAAATAGGTGCTAAACCCATGGAGGGCTCATCGAGAAGAAGGAGCTGAGGTTTCGACATAAGGGCCCGCCCCATAGCCAGCATTTGCTGTTCCCCACCGGACAAGGTACCCGAAATTTGTGCATTACGTTCGAGAAGACGGGGAAACAACTCATAAACGCGTTGCATGTCTTGCTTGATCCCTGCTTTATCCTTACGCAAATAAGCCCCAAGCTCCAGGTTTTCGATAACCGTCATATTAGCAAACACATGCCGTCCTTCCGGAACCTGGGATATCCCTTGAGCTACAATCACTTGAGGCGCAATGCTGGCCAAATTCTTACCTTTGAAAGTAATATTACCCGTTTTTGGGCGCAATAATCCTGAGATTGTCTTAAGACTCGTGCTTTTCCCTGCGCCATTTGAACCAATAAGGGTAACTATTTCTCCCTGATTGACCTCGAAGGAGATCCCTTTTAGAGCATGAATGGCACCGTAATAAACATTAACCTCTTCAAGTACCAGCATCAGACAACCTCCTCCCCTAAATAAGCCTCAATGACTTTAGGATTATTCTTAATTTCGCTTGGTGTACCTTGCGCGATAATCATACCATAATCCAAGACATAGATGCGTTCACAGACGCCCATCACTAAGGACATATCATGTTCGATTAAGAGAATCGTTAGCTTAAACTGTTCCCTGATCCAACGAATAAGATTCATTAAGTCATGTGTTTCCTGGGGGTTCATACCAGCAGCTGGCTCGTCAAGCAACAGAAGTTTAGGTTCTGTTCCCAAGGCACGGGCGATTTCCAAGCGGCGTTGTTCTCCGTAGGGTAAGTTTTTAGCCGTCTCTTCTGCTTTATCTTCAAGGTTAAATATCTTTAATAACTCCATGGCTTTGTGCTGCATTTCTTCTTCCCCTGAATAATAGCTCGGAAGACGAAAAAGCGTACTTACCAGGCTATATGACGTCCGTTGATGATAGGCAATCTTGACATTATCGATGACAGTTAAATCACTAAACAAACGAATATTTTGAAATGTTCGTGCCATCCCCCGCTGGGTAACTTGATATGGTTTAAGCCCGCTAATATTTTTGTCCTGAAATTCCATTTTTCCTTCAGTCTTATCATAAACTCCTGTGAGTAAATTGAAGACGGTAGTTTTTCCCGCTCCGTTTGGACCAATCAAACCGATCAGTTCGCCTTCGTTAATCTCAATATTTAAATTCGAAACCGCTTTTAAACCACCAAAAGACTTCGAAAGATTATCAATTTTTAGAAGCGGCATTTTTTTCACTCTTCTTTCCCAGGAAATTTAAGCTGAATTCTTTGGTTCCCATTATTCCGGTCGGTCTAAAGATCATCATTAAGACTAATAACACTGCCGTTATAACGTTACGCCACTCCGGAACACCTGCTAAAAGTGCCGAAGCCAAAGTCATGACAATAGCGCCTAGAATACCTCCGGTCATACTCCCTAAGCCCCCTAGCACAATCATCACAAGAATGTTAAAGGACAGTATAAAATTAAAGGTCATAGGTTGGATAATATAAAAGTAATTTGCATAAATCCCGCCGGCCAGTCCAGCAAAAAAGGCTCCCATTGTAAACGCTATCACTTTATATTTTGTCGTATTCACTCCCATAGATTCTGCGGCAATCTCATTTTCACGAATAGAAATACACGCCCTGCCGTGGGTTGAGCCAACAAAATTTTTCATCAAAACGACACTCACCGCCATTAATCCAAAAGCCCATGTCCATGTAATTGTGCTTGGTAGCGTGAATCCTGCTGCTCCACCAACATAGTCCGTGTTTAAGAAGATAATACGCACGATTTCTCCAAATCCCAAGGTAGCAATAGCGAGGTAATCCCCGTTAAGGCGCAGCGTAGGTAATCCGACCAGAAGGCCCGCCAACGCCGCCGCAATCGCTCCGGCGAGAAGTCCTAATGCTAAAGGCCCGTGTTGAATAGCTGTAACAATAGCTGAAATATAGGCCCCGATGGCCATAAAACCTGCATGTCCAATCGAAAATTGACCTGTTATACCATTTATCAGATTCAGACTGGTCGCCAGGATAATATAAATACATATTTGAATTAATGTTAATTTATAAAATGGAGGCATAATATCCAACACAATCAGCCCTTGAATAACTCCGTATAAAAGAACTATTCCCAAGAGTGACACTATATTTTGGCGGTTGAACCAGTTACGCATTTTTCTCACCTACACTTTCTCACGTACGTTTTTACCAAAAAGACCACTTGGTTTAATAATAAGCACGAGAATCAAGATAAGAAAGGCAACGGCATCCCGCCAAGTTGAAGCTCCTAAACCGCTCACAATCGATTCGATTAAACCCAACATTAAGCCTCCAACCATTGCACCCGGTATAATGCCAATTCCCCCTAATACTGCCGCCACAAAGGCCTTCAAACCGGGAATCATTCCCATTAATGGGTCGATAGTATTAAAGTAAACTCCCATCAATACCCCGGCTGCAGCCGCCAGCGCTGAGCCAATCGCAAAGGTGAATGATATAATGTTATTGGTGTTAATTCCCATCAGTAATGCAGCATCTTTATCAAAGGATACCGCACGCATGGCTTTGCCCATTTTCGTGTATTGGACGGTAAAATGCAAAAGGGCCATAAGTATAACTGAGGTTAGTAGCATTACAATATCTCCGTATTTAAAGATTACTCCATGTATCGAATACATTGTTTCTGGAAAGACAGGAGGATAGGTACGCACTTGAGCCGTTACTAATAACATACCTCCATACTCTAAAAATAGCGATACCCCGATCGCGGTAATTAAGGCAGCTATACGAGAAGCGTTTCGCAACGGTTTATACGCAATCCGTTCAATTACAACCCCTAATAGGGCACAAGCGACCATTGAAAAAAGCAGAGCGGGCAGGAAAGACCAATGTAAGACGGTTATGGCAAACCAACCAGAATAGGCTCCCACCATCATAACATCTCCATGCGCAAAATTGATCAGCTTAACAATACCATAGACCATAGTATAGCCCAAGGCAATGAGCGCATATATACTTCCTAAGGATAATCCATTGACAAGCTGTTGAAATATTTGTTGTGTAATACTACTTCCCATAAACTCACTCCCATTTCTGCTAACACTTTCCCAATCAGAAGAGAGAGGGTGAATCTGTCCCCTCCCTCTCTCTGTTTTCAGGATGACTATTATACCTACCTATTTATCTCAATGTTACTTGCTAATTATCCTATCATTGCGGAGCAACACGTGTCACGAACGTTGGTTTACCATTTTTATTGGCAATAATAACTGCGCTCTTCTGTGGGTTATGCGTTTTAGGATCAATTGTAATATCTCCGCCTACGCCTTTAAACCCTTTCATATTCTCTAAAGCAGTGCGAAGTTTTTCTGGATCGGTGCTTTTGGCATCGTCAATGGCTTTGATCAGCATATTTGCAGCATCATAACCCAAAGCGCCCATGGCATTTGGTACACTATTAAATTTGGCTTTATAGTCGCTAACAAACGTAGCCAAGGCAGGATCATCTGTTGCCACATGATCAACATAGAAAGTATTGTTTAACACGTCATTTCCAGCAATATTAAAGAGCTGTGGATCGTCCCAACCATCGCCACCCATAAATGGCATCATCATACCTAACTCACGAGCTTGCTTGACGATTAAACCCACTTCTTGATAATAACCTGGTAACCAAACCATATCTGGATTTTCTGCTTTTATACGAGTTAAGATCGAACGGAAATCCTTATCACTTCCAGCAACATATTGCTCGGTTCCGGTTATTTGACCATTTCCTTTTTTGAAATTAGTTACAAAGGCATCAGCTAAACCTTTTGAATAATCGCTCTTCTGATCAATAATCACAGCAGCAGTTTTAGCTTTTAAATTCGTTAAAGCGAAGTTAGCTCCAACCTGACCCTGGAACGGATCAATAAAACATGCTCTAAAAATCCAAGGCCGTACTTGTCCTGTCGCAGGATCTACTGTTAGCTTTGCGTTTGTCCCACTTGGTGAAATCATAGGTATTTTGTTATCCGTTACAACTGGCACAGCTGCCAGCGTGACGGAACTAGTCATTGACCCGATAACTGCAACGACCTTGTCTTGAGTGACAAGCTTAGTAACCGCAGCAGTCGACTCTCCAGCATCTGACTTGTTATCCGCTGCCACTAGTTCTAACTGTCTACCTAAGACTCCACCTTTAGCATTTTGTTGATCAAACGCTAAAGTGATGGCATTCTTAGCCGCTTGACCAAACATAGCGGTTCCACCGCTCAACTCTAAATTACCACCTACTTTAATAGGTGTACTCGCATCACTCGCTCCACTTTTTGGTGTTGTTCCACACCCAGCAACTAAGGAAATACTCAATAAAGCGATCATTCCAATTGAAAAGCCCTTGCTAAATAATCTCATTCTTTCTCCTCCTTCATAACTTGCGAACGTTTGATTCTATTGTTTTCTTCTAAGATCCATATTCTTCCTCCGCGCTCACCCTCCCATCTTTTATTAAAAGCCCCAGTCAACGCTAAATTTTCGTGACTGGGGCTTCGTTGCCTTGTCCAAAATTTTCCAGTACTTAGCTTACTTCTAAGTTTGAATACTAATTCTATACTAAAGATATTTTAGCTTTAGTACAAGATTAAGTCAATAAAATTTGTGTTATACCATAACGTTATGTCTAAAAAATAGGAATTATGGATTAACGTGCGTGAGCAACGTCTTTTTACCGTCCACCAATTTAATAATAACCGCACTCTTTATGGGATTATGTGTTTTGGGATCCACTGTGATGACCCCAGTAACTCCTTGAAAATCCTTAGTATTTTCCAAGGCAGTTCTAAGCTTTTCTGGGTCTGTTCCACCTGTGGTTTTGATTGCCTCAATAAGCATTTCGGCGGCATCATACCCTAAGGCCGCTAAAGCATCTGGTTCCGCTTTATATTTTGCCGTATAAGCATCAGCGAAAGGTTTTGTCGCTGGATCCCCAGCCCACATATGGTCAACGTAATATGTGTCATTTAGATTTGCTGCCCCAGCTAAATCTGCTAATTTCGCAGAATCCCAGCCGTCTCCTCCGACAATTGGAGTCGTTATTCCTAATTCACGAGCTTGCTTTACAATCAAACCGACCTCACTATAATAACCGGGGACAAATAGAACTTCTGGATTGCTGGCTTTGATCCTTGTTAAAGTCGATCTGAAGTCCTTATCCCCGCCAACATAATTTTCTGTATCGGTAATGGTTCCCCCAGCACTAGTAAGATCTTTACTAAATTCCGCTGCTAAACCTTTAGAATAATCATCTTTTTGATCGATAAAAACGGCAGCTTTATTTAGTTTGAGTGTATTTGTTACGAAATTCTCAGCAACTTTTCCTTGGAAAGGATCCAGAAAACAGCTTCTGAAAACCCATTTATTCAGCGACCCATCTTTATTAACAGTAACTTCTGCATTAGTTGCCGTCGGCGTAATCAACGGAATTTTGTTGTCCGCAGAAACTGGCACTGCTGCCTTCGTATTAGAACTAGTTACCGCTCCTAGTACTGCTACAACTTTATCTTGGGTAATGAGCTTTGTGATAGCTGTCGTTGACTCGCCAGCTTCTGATTTATTATCAGCCGTAATAAATTTGAGTTGTTTGCCAAGGAGTCCACCTTTATTGTTTTGATCCTCAAACGCTAGGTTAACTGCGTTTAAAACTGATTGCCCATAAGTGGCTACACCCCCTGACAATTCCAAATCACCGCCGATTTTAATTTCCTGAGCTGCTTGAGGTGCTGCTGCACTACTGCAGCCTGAGACAAGGCCTAACATTATAACTGCTAAGCCCAACACTACGTTACTTTTTTGCATTCTTGTACCCCCATCCTTAATATTCCTTGGATTCTATAATTTTACTCAAACTATATAACTACTGTACAATACCCTTCGCTGTAAAGATTAAGCTTTAGCTTGGAAAGAAGAATGGCTGAACACCATGGTGCCAAGATAAACTTCAAGCGACAGTTATAATACAGATTTCAACTGGCTTACGTTTAACAATGCTTAATTCTATATCTGTTGCACGATTGTGTCAATTATTAAATCCTGTCTCACTACATACTTTCAGTATAATCTTCTTTTGTCACCAATTCGCTTTGTTAACTTCTGATTATCAAAAAACTCAAGTAATGGAACTGCATACTTCCTTGAAGTACCCCACATTTCCCGCACCTCAGAGACACCTACTTCGCCATGGTCCTTTAGAAACTCGATTAAGATTTCTTTGGCAGGTTCCAGTTCTTTTTGTCTGTAGTAAAACTGATCGATATGCACCCATTCTCCTCTTTCACACAAGTACTGAGCATATTCAAGAGCTTCCGACTTTTGGATACCACAGGCTTGTGCAGTTATCATCAAGTCAGGCGGCATCAGCGTACTACCTTGCCATTTTGTACGTAAGGCATCTAATCGGTTTTGTATGCCCGGCGGAATTTCCGCGCCTTCGTTTGTTTGGACTTTGCTGCCTGAGATATGATAATACCCTCGGCTAGAACCTTGTTCCAGAATTGTTTGCCAACGGCGATGAGTCCATAGAACTCCCAGGCGAGTTTTTAATTCCTCTCTGCCAATTCCCCCGTGCAGAGGATTTTTCCCTTCGTAAATTTTAACGATGTTTAGCAATTTTGATCTCCAAAGCTCTGCTGTCACTTTCCCCCAGTAGAGCTTTGTTTCATCTTCCAGCCAAATCTCCAGTCGGTGCGACTCTTCTAGTAATTTCAAGCTCTCCTCCAATTCGGCTAAAGTGACATGGAGGCGTGCTGCTAAATCCGTACCAGTTTGAGGTTCGTTCATTTCTTCTTCTAATAGGTCAAGCGGATCGCCTTGGTCTTTCACTCTCATCTGTGCCAAAACATTTTCTTTAAATCGTTTCTGCTTAAATTCTGCTACACCAAGTACTTTCCCGCCCGCAATCGTATGGGCAGGAGAATAAAACCGCAGTACAAAACGATCTCCTGGTACTGCAACAACTGGTTCTTCCAGAAGAATCTGGGCAAATCCTTCTTGTCCAGGTGCCAGTTCCTTATGCTCCAAGAGATGTATGCGTCCAAGGATCTCGGTAGTTCCAAGGTGAAAACGAACCCGTTGTCTTTGGATTAAAGGTTTATCTGCAGATATTAGGTTTTGAACTTTCAAGTCCACAATCTTTCCGATCTTAAACGCCTTAGAGCTAACGAGTACTGAACCTCTCTCCACATCAGCGACATCTACCCCTGCCAGATTCACCGCAACCCGCTGTCCCGCCTCTGCAAAATCCACTTTGTTTTTATGAACTTGTAGAGAACGGACTTTCGTTAGAATATGGATCGGTTCAATCGCCAACTCCTGCCCCAGTTTCACTGTCCCACTGTAAAGCGTTCCAGTCACAACGGTGCCGAACCCCTGAATACTAAAGACGCGGTCAAGTGGCATACGAACAGGCCCAGTCGTTTTCTTACTTTCAACCTCTGTTAACAGCTCATCAATCGTTTGACGCAAGTTTGGTATTCCAGCGCCAGTCAAAGCCGAAACTCGACAAATTGGCGCTTTGTGAAAGGCTGTGTCCTTAAGTTCTTGATGTATCTCTTCTTCTATAAGTTCGAGCCACTCTTCATCCACAAGGTCCACCTTATTAAGTACAACGATTCCCCGAGGTATGCCAAGTAATGTCAAGATATCCAGATGCTCCTGAGTCTGAGGCATAATTCCCTCATCTGCAGCAATAACCAGTAACACGACATCCATGCCACTGGCTCCGGCTAACATCTGGCGAACAAATCGTTCATGCCCCGGAACATCCACAATCCCAACTTTTCGTCCGCTGGGCATCTTCATATGAGCAAACCCCAATTCAATTGAGATCCCCCGTTGCTTTTCTTCTTTTAAGCGATCTGTTTCTATGCCAGAAAGAGCATGAATCAACTCTGTTTTGCCATGATCAACATGTCCTGCTGTACCTATTAAATAGTGTCGTTCAGCCATTTTCCTTCCCCTTATCTATGTAAGGCACATTCAAGAAAATAACTAGTCAGTCTGCCAGTCTATTTTGTGTCATACTGCATCGGCATGTGCCCCTAATAGCCCCGCTATGAGGGGCACATGCCTCCTTGTCTGACGCAAACTATCCAAGGCATCATGACTTGTTATTTTCTTTCATATACCTAAATTAATATCTATGGCATGCTTTTATTATTGGTCGGTTTCAATCTATCAGTCTTTTCTTCATGGTCAGCTGCGCTTAAACTATCTCATCCTTATTAGTGTCATGTTTTAAAGTATTTTTATACTTTCAGCCAAAAATATAGAATTGTCGGTAAGAATACTAGTCCTAAGTAACCAAACATAGGATATACAAACTGCACGATCTGGGAAAATCTCACACCAGCAAGGGGTATGAGTAAGAGCAATATCAGGAATGTGGCATTTCCGTAGCTTATCTTACCTGAATTAACTACCCGACTAACGAGGCTAAAACCATTTCCAATCGCTGCCGTAATCATAGTTAACCATAGAACCACTACGTAGAAGAACGCAGGCCAATCCCCTAACTTGCCGGCAACCGCAACCATTGGGATTTCTAATCCTAGAATATCTGGAAATCGAAGTAATGCCATTCCTATGACGAAGGCGAATATTCCGAGTGCTACACCACCAAACACCGCACCTAAACGTGCTCCTGGTCGCTGAATCTCGCGACCCAGTGAAGCAAAAACGACCATTGCCAACGTTAAATTAAAGGAAACGTAGAGAATAGCCGAAAGTGCCCAATGGTTCACAATTGGATTTGACAATACTACTATGCCCTCACCATCTCCAGAAGTTGCTAACAAAACAGCTGCAGTTGCAATTCCTAAACAAAAAATAAATTTCAAGGGTATTAAGATGGAATTAATCCATAATACCCCTTCTCCACGGAACCATAAAGCCAGCATAATTACAGCAACTGTCAAAACGATACCTAACCACTTTGAGAAGCCAAAATATTCATAAAAAATTGCACCACTACCTGCAATCATTGCCAACATACCCAAAAACAAGAGAATACTTACGAACCAGTCTGCCCATTGGCCCAATCTGGAACCCAGTAAACGATTAAAGAATTCTGGATAAGATGAAATTTTCCAACGTTCCTGCAAATCCAACATACCCCAACCCAGAAGAGAAAACAGTACCGCACTGACTACAATACCTGCTAAACCCCAGCGCCCAAAGCGCGCAAAAAATTGCTGTATCTCTTGACCTGAAGCAAAACCGGCTCCCATAACAGCACCCACATAGGTTGCGGCAACTTGAAAGGTTGTTTTCCAATTCATAACATTTCCCTCCTCGCCATCATTCTTATGGCAAGCAGAGGAATCTCATGCATAAATAGACTTTAAATTGGTAAATATAATTATGTATATACTCTTTTAACTAAGTACTTATAGCTATAATTTTAAATAAGTTTCATAGGGGGTAGCTTGTGAGTCTATTTTCATTATGGACTGAACCACAGAAACTAAAAGCCCACGTTGACGACCATTCAGCGAAAGAAAAACTGGAAGCGCGACTTTTTGATCTCTTTTTATCGACGCGTAAGCGTCCCGCCGTAATCCTTTGTATCGGAACGGATCGATCTACGGGGGACGCCTTGGGTCCTTTGATCGGCACGCATCTTTCACGCATTAATCTGCCTCAACTACATGTTTATGGTACGCTGGATGAGCCTGTTCATGCTACTAATCTAAGACAAACTATAGAATTTATCCAACAATCATTTGTTAAGCCCTTTATTATTGCGATTGATGCCTGCCTCGGTCAACTAGATTCTATCGGGTGTATTACCTTAGCTGATGGACCATTGAGACCTGGTGCTGGCGTTCATAAACAGCTTCCCGAAGTTGGCGAAGCCCATTTAACCGGAATCGTAAATGTTGGAGGATTCATGGAATATATAGTATTACAGAATACCCGACTCAACCTCGTGTGGCGAATGTCCGAAAACATAAGTTCTCTTATAACACATTCTTACTTAAAAAGTAATAATAAGTAGGGCGTTATATTTTTTCTCCTTGCATAGCTTTCGCTATGACGTCATTTTCTTCAGTACTCAGTGAATAGGAAGACTGCCCCTTGTTAACAGGTTTGGCGTATACTCTAGATTCTTCACGGCTATGAATAGCACTGAGAACAACTCCATCCCCCTCTTGATTCAAAAGCGCCAAGGCAAAACTCAGATCACTTCCCACATTATCAAATGCTCTAAAGCGTAGTAACTCTGCACGATCCACGCCAGCACGCAATTTTGCCTCTATTTGCGTAATCCTCATGTTATAATCTTTAAGTTCTTGATCCAGTCCTGACACCTTTTGAATCCAGTCTTGAAGTAACGGTTCTAGTTGATGCCCTGACATAAATGTCTGCAAGGGTAGGTAAGATGCTTCGAAGTGTTTCATTCGGCGAAATAGATAAATAGTAGTTAGTAGAGTAATTACTATTACCACAGATAACCCACTTATGCCCCACCAAATCAGAGGCATAATACTTTCTAGTCTTAACACTATTTTTACCTCCTTTTTTTCTAAAACTTTACAACGCTCACTCTTTTATATACAATTTTACAACTCCTACCGTATTACATACCCAGATGAAGCTTTGCAAATAGGAGAGTTACCGGAACAGCAATAAAAATTGCTGGTAAGAGATTACCAACTTTTATTTCTTTGATTTCCAAGATATTAAAACCTATTCCTAATATAAGTAATCCGCCTGTTGCACCCATTTCAGTAATAACTTGTGAAGAAAGGATTCCTTGGAGTAGTCCGGCTGCCATAGTTATCGCCCCTTGATATAAAAACACTGGTAGGGCTGCTACTACCACACCTATTCCCATCGAAGAAGCAAAAACTATCGCCGATATTCCATCTAACATTGATTTTGCAAAAAGTATATTATAGTTTCCTCTTAACCCACTCTCAAGTGAACCCATGATAGCCATCGCTCCTACACAATATATCAAGCTTGCCGTTACAAATGCTTTGGTAAACCCAGTCACTCGTCCATTCTTTGAGAATTTTCGTTCTAACCACTGCCCAAAGTGTTGTAAGCGAAGCTCTATATCTATCCATTCGCCAATTACACCACCTAACACGAGGCTAGCAATCACAACCAAAGTATTCTTCGTTTGCAAAGCCATACTTCCGCCTATTAGCAAAACAGCTAGTCCGATCCCCTGAATAACGGTTCTTTTCATTTTTTCAGGCAAAGCCTGTCCACACAAAAGTCCTAATAACCCCCCCAAAACAATTGCTAATGTATTTACAATAGTTCCTAACACCTAAATCCCCGCCTTCTAGTAGGCCTTATCCTAGTCCGACCTTTTTTTTATGTTCCACATGGAACATTCGTATACTTAACTCCAGAATTTACACAATCTGATAACTCAATTTATATCCGGTCTAATATTTTGTGTACTTTGAATTATAAAACGATTATTTGTGATCAGCAATATCAGCAATGTTCCACGTGGAACATTGGAATTCAATCAATCTGTATGTTCCACAATTCAAGAAGACGATTTAACTCCTCTGCGGAAAAATATTGCACTTCGATTTTTCCGCGTTTGGAATCCCCTTTGACTAGAACTTTAGTCTGAAGGCTCATCTGCAAACGTTCCTCAATATTATATAGAAGTTGAGAATGTTCAGAAGGGGGTTTGCTTTTCGTAGTTTTTGTTGCTTTTTCTGTGAGTTTGTTAATGAGATCTTCGGTCTCCCGAACAGATAATTGTTCTTTGGCTGCCTTTTGCGCTGTTAAAACTTGCAGAGATGTATCTTTTATTCCGAGTAACACTTTAGCATGACCTAAAGAAATCTTCTCATCTCTTAACAATTCAAGTACTACTTCAGGTAATGAAATCACACGCAGAAGATTAGCAACAGTGGCACGGGCTTTGCCTACACGCTGTGCCACAAGTTCTTGTGTCAAACCATAATCTTGAATAAGTCGCTTATAGGCCATCCCTTCTTCAAGCGGAGATAAATCAGCTCGCTGAATATTTTCGATAAGTGCCCGCTCTGCCATTTCCTGATCGCTACAAACCTGCACAATACTTTCGATTTTAGAAAATCCCGCTATTTTAGCTGCACGTAAGCGTCGTTCCCCAGCAATGATGCAATAACGTTCTCCTACCGGTCTAACCAAAATTGGTTGAAGTAACCCGTGCTCACGGAGCGAATCCGCTAAATCATTGAGTGCTTGAGGATCAAACTCTCTTCGAGGTTGATCAGGATTCGGTTCAATGTCCGAAATGAGAATTTCTCTGATAGTATGGTTATCATCTAACTCATCAGAAAGTAAGGCTTGAAGTCCTCGGCCAAGTCCTTTTTTAGACACGTTCTAACACCTCCTTAGCTAGTTCACGATAGACCTCAGCTCCCCTTGAACGAGTATCGTAGGAATTAATAGGTTTTCCGTGACTCGGAGCTTCGCTGAGACGAACATTGCGGGAAATGATTGTCTTGAAAACTTTTTGCGGAAAATACTTTTTAACCTCATCAACTACCTGAATAGCTAAATTAGTTCGCGCATCAAACATAGTTAGTAGAGCTCCTAAAATGTTCAGGTTTGGATTAAGATGTTTGCGAACTCGCTCCAATGTATTCATCAAGAGAGTTAAACCCTCGAGCGCATAGTATTCGCATTGAATGGGAATTATGACATCCGTCGCAGCTGTTAAAGCATTTAATGTAAGAAGCCCTAGTGAAGGAGGACAATCGATAAAAATAAAGTCGTAACTTTCCTTAATGTTTTCTAAGGCAATTCGTAATTTACCTTCACGTGAAATCAGTGAAACTAATTCAATTTCTGCCCCTGCCAGCTGAATTCGAGCAGGGACTACCTTAAGATTCTTTTGATCGGTTTTCTGAACCACTTGTTCGAGAGGGATATCGTTTATCAAAACGTCATAAATACAACGTGTCAGCTTGTGTTTGGCAAGCCCCATCCCACTCGTTGCATTTCCTTGAGGATCTAAATCTACAAGAAGAACATGTTTACCCAGTTCTGCCAAACAAGCACTTAAATTTATCGCCGTTGTCGTCTTAGCGACACCACCTTTTTGATTAGCGATAGCAATCACTTTCGTTATCAATTAGCACACACTTCCTTTAATTATTAAACCCAAATTAGCTACGAAACTTATACTCTAGATAGTATCAAACCCCTTACAATAAAAAAAGCGTTAATAACGCTTTTTTTAACAAATTAAAAAATTCTTATGATATTTATGGTCCAACTGCGTATATTTTCGGCATTGCTTTGTAAACGCTTTGTTTTAGTGGTTCACTACTCACAATTTTTCCATTAACTTTAACAGTGCGAACAGAATTTACAACATATCCCTGTTGCCCTTGTTGCTTTAGAACTGAGGCTCCATGAGCAAGAGTTTCATCAACTACATGCTGTTCTTCGGAGGGAATAACAGACTCCGTGGTATTTGCAATAGACACTTCCTGTCCTGGGTTTACTTTGCCATACATATCAATAGTAATAGTATCAGAAGTAGTTCTTGTCCGAATAAGAAGGTACCCTTCCGAGTTATTCTTAAATTTAAGATCAAGATCCGGGTAAGCAACTGTCGCATCTTGACCAAGTGGAACATAAGAAATAGCGACATCATGGTTAGTACGTTGAGTTACAGCTAGATTTGCTAAGAGCCCAGTATTATATAAAGTACTCGATACTTGGCATATTCCTCCAGCTAATCCTGGAACAAACTTATCATCAACAATAATATAAGCGTCCAAATATCCATCTTCGACAGTTCTTTCGCCCACAATCTGATTGAACGATAGGGTAGCGTCTGGTTTAATTACCGCCATATCTAAAGCTTTAGCAGCAATGCGGACATTTTCTGTTCTCGCTACTTCGGATGGATTAAAATGAGTAGTATAACTCGCTAATAATCCCGTGATTTTTTGACTTTCTAATTGAGCTGCAGTTAGCTTGGGAGCTTGATTTATTAAGGCAACTTTGACTTCAGTGACTGGCTTAAAAAGATTAATGGACTTAATCTGAGCAATAAGTGCAGCAGAATCAAAGGTTGAACCAACGTGTTCATCGTGAATAGCCATTGTATTCTGATTCGTAATCTCAAAAGAAGCGTCCTTTGCTGAACTACTATACTTTGCCAAACTTTGATTAAGACCATCCTTTAATTTTTGATCATCCCACTTGGGGGACAATTCAAAGTTAATTCCTTTAGACGCCTTCATTTTAGTCACTGCCCTATTAAAAATTGAACCTTTCCTACTAATATCATAGGCTTGCTGTAAGGCTAAATCAGCCGTTACGGCAAGCCCTAAATCCTCTAACTTGACTTCAGTTGATTGTTGGTCTACATCCAGCTTAATCGTCTGACTCTGTAAATGCTGAATCTCTTTATCAATGATTGCTTTAGCCTGAACCTGAGTTAAGTCGCCCACCTTAATTCCAGAAATTGTAATTCCTTCGACAATTAGATGTTGATCATGAGTATAAATCAGTAATGAGGTTCCAACGAAAACTAACGTGAGCAAAATAATTCCCAAAGGAATATAAAAAGACTTTCTTTTCAATAGACGATTTAAACGAGTCGAATGAGTTGAACGAGTCGAATGGGTCGAACGAGCCGAACGAGTCGAACGAGTCGAACGACTGTTTGTTAAATCTTGGTCTTTCTCGTAAACTATATTCGCCGCGACTTCCTTACTCCTCAATCTAACTCTATGATCTTGTGACTCTTCCAAACCGCACCTCCTAAACAATCTGTCTCTAATAATAATAGTAATATTTAGTAATATTTATTAATAATTATTATACTTATATACAATTCGACGTTCTTCTCATATTTCCTTCACTAACAACGAAAAGAGCTTCACTTCTCTAAGTAAAGCCCAAAATTCACAAAAATTTAATCCATCAATCTAACTCTTGTTCATTTTGAAATAACTAATGGGATCTTTAGTTGGAGTTCCAGCTTGACGCGGGTATTGCGAAGGTGTTTCTGTAATCTTTCTTATTAAAACAACCGCTCGATGCTCTGCACCTTCACCAAGATTAAAATGTTCAATACTTTCAACGATACCACCCAACAGTTTTAAAGCTTTTTGAGACTCTATTAACTCATCAGCAACCTGAGATCCCTTAGCGGCGATAAACAGTCCTTTGACCTTAAGAACTGGTAAAGCGTACTCTAACAAAACCGGAAGACGAGCAACTGCGCGCGAACTAACTGTATCAAAATGGCCACGATAGCGAACATCTCTGCCAAAATCCTCTGCTCGAGCATGAAATGTTTGAATTCCTCTCAAATCTAACGTCTCAATGACCATATCAAGAAAGTTTAGTCGTTTCTTGAGAGAATCCATTAAGACAATTTCTAAATCTGGACGTAGGATCTTTAACGGAACACCCGGAAACCCAGCTCCAGTTCCTAAATCCAAAAAAGACGCTCCGGAAATAAATTTGGCAAGAACCATAGAATCGATGAAATGTTTTAAAATAACTTCATGAGGATCAGTAATTCTCGTTAAGTTTAAACGCTGGTTCCAGTCAAGTAAAAGATCACCGAAGTGACAAAATTGAGAAACCTGTAAATTAGATAATTCACACCCTATATACTTATAAGTTACTTCTTGAAGAAACGACGCCAACTCCACAAACATTAATCGTTCCCCCCTCTACGCCGTTGTTCCAAAGAAATGAGTAAGACAGAAATATCGGCTGGACTTACCCCCGTAATTCGAGAAGCCTGACCTAAATTTAGAGGGTTAACTTCCCTGAGACGCTGTCGACCTTCCGTAGATAAACCGTAAATTTTCCCATAATCAAGATTATGCGGCAGATAACGAGCTTCGAGTTTAGAAAATTTCTCAATGTCAGCCCATTGTTTTTCAATATATCCTGCATATTTTGTTTCAATTTCAGCTTCCTCTAAGACTTCTCTATCAAAGGCTTCTAACTCCGGCAGAAGTTTCACTAAATGAGCCAGGGAAATTTCCGGCCTGCGAATTAAATCTTGGGCACTAATTCCTCCACGTGTCGGAGTAGATTTTGCCTCAGCCATTACATGTTGGAGGTCATCTCTCAGCGGAGAAAAAACTGTAGATTTCCAGAGTTCTCTGATCTGCTCAAAGTTGTTTTTTTTCGCCTGGAAACGCTGCCAACGTTCGTCGTTCACCAACCCTATAGCTCGTCCTTTTTCTGTTAACCTTAAGTCTGCGTTATCCTGACGAAGAATAAGACGATACTCGGCTCGTGACGTCAAAAGCCGATAAGGTTCCTTAACTCCTTTTGTCACCAAATCATCCACTAAGACACCTAAATAACCATCGGAGCGACGTAACACAAAAGGATCTTTACCTAAAGCTCGATGCGCTGCGTTAATCCCGGCCATTAATCCTTGAGCCGCTGCTTCTTCATATCCTGATGTTCCATTTAATTGTCCTGCCGTAAATAAACCTGATAACTGACGCACCTCTAAACTAAGGGAAAGTTGATGGGGCAAAACATAATCATATTCAATGGCATAGCCTGGTCGCAACATTTTAACATGTTCCAAACCTAAGATACTTTGCAAAATCTGAACCTGAACCTCTTCTGGCATACTAGTCGATAAACCAGCGACATAAAGTTCATCACTCTGCCAGCCTTCTGGCTCTAAAAAGATTTGATGCGCTGCTCGTGAAGCAAAACGAACCACTTTATCCTCAATCGAAGGACAATAGCGAGGTCCTATCCCCTCAATTTCTCCCGAATACATGGGTGCTCGATAGAGATTTTCCCGAATAATCTCATGGGTTTGAGTTGTTGTATATCCCAACCAACAAGGAACTTGCTTAGATAGATCCTTCTGCCAAAACTGACTCTCTGTGGGCAGAAATGAAAAACGCCAAGGTGTATCGTCGCCAGGCTGAATGCGAAATTTCGTATAGTCTACCGACTGACGCTGAATTCGTGGTGGAGTTCCCGTTTTAAACCTTCCTAATATAATCCCGAACTCTTTGAGTGAGTCTGATAGAGTCATCGCCGGCATCTGTCCATTAGGCCCACCTTCGTACATAGCTGCCCCGATAATAATTCTCCCGCGCAAATAGGTGCCACTTGTCAAGACGACATTCTCTGACTCAAAACGCGCACCCGTTCGAGTAACTACGCCAGTCATCCTATTGTTCTCAACTACGAGACGCTCGACCAGCCCTTGGCTAACAGTCAATCTAGGCTGGACCAATAAAACATCTCGCATTCTATTTTGATATGCCTGTTTATCCGACTGAATCCGGATTGCCTGAACGGCCGGCCCTTTTCCGGTATTCAACATTTTAACCTGTAAAGATGTTTGATCAGCAACTATGCCCATTTGCCCGCCTAAGGCATCAATTTCTCTAAGCAAATGCCCCTTTGCTGGTCCTCCAAGTGAAGGGTTGCATGGCATATGGGCCACAGTATCAAGGTTTATGGTGAGCAATAGAGTTTCACACCCTAGGCGAGCCGCAGCAAGAGCAGCCTCACAACCTGCATGCCCTGCTCCAACCACTATAACATCATATTTCCCAGCGAAGTATTCCAAATCTCATCCTACTTTCCGATACAAAATCGAGAGAAAATATCTTCAAGAAGAGATTCTTGGACATTGTGTCCAGTTATTTCCGAAACATACTGGAGCGCTTGGCGGATATCAATAGAGAGAATATCCCAAGGCATTCCCTGCTGAATACTCTCTAGCGCCTGAGTTAAAGCAGTATAACAACGCTCTAAAGTAGAAATCTGCCGAACATTAGAGAGGAGTGGATCTGTCGTTAGAGCGACCTCCCCTTGAAAAACTCTCCTCCGTATTTCTACTTCAAGCTCTTCAAAACCTCTATGCTGAAGGACAGAAAAAGGAATCCATTGCCCTTTTTTGTTATCTGAAGAAAATTTCTCATCGTCTAATAAATCCATTTTATTAACAATTACAACTACTTTTTCAGCGTAAGTATCTAAAATGTGGTACTCATCTTCTGTCATTGGAACGTCAGCTTGAATAACCAACAAAATGAGCTCTGCCGTTATTAATGCTTTCCACGTTCTCTCAATTCCAAGCTGCTCCACAAGATCACGACTCTCACAAATACCTGCGGTATCTACCAGCTGTAAAAGGATCCCACCCACACTGACAGATTCTCTGATTTCGTCACGAGTTGTCCCTGGAATATCCGTCACGATAGCCCGATCCTCATGTAATAGGGCATTAAGTAAACTCGATTTACCAACATTAGGTCGACCGACGATAACCGTAAGTAAACCGTCTCTTAGTATTTTGCCTGTTTTACTTCCCGCTAAAAGCATTTGAGTCTCAAACAGCACGTTATTAAGGTTAGATTCCAAGGTTTCTCGATCCAAATTTTCTACATCATCTTCAGGAAAGTCAATACTAGCTTCAATAAAAGCAAGTATTTCTAAAACGTTTGCTCTCAAATTAATAATTGAGTTTGAAAGCCCCCCGCTTAATTGAGCTAAAGCTAAATTTGCAGCTGTCTCTGTTCGAGAACCAATTAGATCTATAATTGCCTCAGCCTGAACTAAATCAAGCTTTCCATTTAAAAAAGCCCGTTTGGAAAATTCGCCTGGTTCCGCTAGATGCGCACCATGCCGAATACAAGCTTGTAGAATTCTTTGCGCAACAAAAGGACCACCATGACAATTCACTTCGAAAACATCTTCACCCGTATAAGACGATGGGGCCAACATTCTGCCTACAAGGACCTCGTCAAGAACTTTACCATCATCAAAAAAACCGCCCAGGTTGAGAGTGAAATTTTCTCTCAATAACCAGCGCGTCATATTCTGAGGTTTAAAGCAATCCTCAATAATAATTCCCGCTTTAGGTCCACTCAATCTTAAAATATGAATGCTTGCTTCACCCATTGCCGTAGCCATCGCCACAATAGTATCTTCCAAACGAGCTCATCTCCATCAATACAGTGCTTCATAAAAAAAGAGGGGTTATCCCCCCAAACTAAACTATCTCGACCAGTCAGAAAGTATAAGTGAGGTGTCGTTATCTTATCCTCTTCTTAAAGATATGACAACACGCCGATTGGGATCATCACCTTCACTAAACGTTGAAATTCTAGTTTCATCCTGTAAAGAAGTATGAATAATCCGTCGTTCATGAGGATTCATTGGTTCTAAAACAATCCTGGTTCCTGTCCTCTTGACCTTTTCCGATAATCGTTTAGCAAGACGCACAAGAGTCTCTTCGCGGCGCAATCTATACCCTTCGACATCAACAACAATACGAACGCGTTCAGACAATATTTTGGCCACCGCTAGGTTTGTTAAATATTGAAGTGCATCTAAAGTATCTCCACGCCGACCAATAAGGATTCCAAGCTCAGGACCATTTATATCAACATGCCAGTGTTCTCCATTCTTACTCACTTCAGTATCCGCATTAACTCCCATAGCTAAACACACTTTATGAATAAATTCCGAAGCCAAAATGCCTGGATTATCTTCATAAGAAACTCGAACTCTCGCCAAACGTGTTCCAAAAAGGCCAAATAAACCTTTCTTAGTAGGCTCCACAAGAACCTCTATGTTTACACAATTACGATCAACGGCTAATTCCAGAACCCCTGCGTTGACCGCTTCTTCAACCGTTTTTCCGGTTTTCTCTATAACCCTCATGCACTATCCTCCTCATGTCTTCCTGTTATCTATGCTGCGCTTTTTTTGGGCACCGATAATTTACGGTTAATATAAAGTTGTTGAAGAATTGAAACGCAGTTCATCGTTACCCAATACAATGCCAAACCTGATGGTACTGTAGCACTGATATAAGCAAAAAATATCGGCATCATGTATAACATCGTCTTTTGAGTTGGGTCTGTTGAAGCATTTGGGTTCGTAACTTTCGTTTGTAAGTAGGTTGTAGCCGCAGCAAAGATCGGCAAAATCAAATGTAACGAAGGAGTAAATCCATAAATATGAGTTAAATCAAAACCTAAAAACATGTGGGCACCAATATTTGCAGGGTCATATTTAAAATTCCGCAGGGTGCTATATAATGACCAAAAAATCGGCAACTGAACGAGAATCGGCAGGCAACCACCCATAGGATTTACATTATGTTCTTTATATAACTCCATGACTGCAGCACTTGCTTTTTCCTTATCATTACTATACTTAGCTTGTAAAGCTTTAATTTTAGGTTGTAAATCGACTGTTTTTCGCATTGAGACCATTTGTTTATAAGTTAACGGATAAATAATAGTTTTAATTAAAACGGTCAAAAGTATAATCGCCACACCGTAATTAGGGAGACCAACTGAAGCAGAAAGATTATAGAGTATATTTAATAAATAGGTCATCCATTGAACAATAATATTCACAAAAGCCCTCCTTAAAGTGGGTCATGCCCTCCGGGGTGAAACGGATGACATTTTAAAATTCGTTTGATTGATTTATAACTCCCTTTGAAAAAACCATACTTCTGCAAAGCCTGAATAGAATAATCCGAACAAGACGGGTAAAAACGACAGGTTTGACCCTTTAAAGGAGAAATAAATTTTTGGTATAGACCAATCAAAATCACTAAAAGACGTTTCATTATTTTTACTCACTTTTAATTAAAGCATTTGCTTTTTTCAACATATTCATCATAGGTTTTTCGACTTCAACATAGGAAACTCCTTTGATTCCCGCTCTAGCAATGAGAATAATTTGCATATCATTTCTGATTTCAGACAAATGAAGACGAATGACTTCCCGCATAAGTCTCCTGGCACGATTTCTTTGAACTGAATTGCCAACCTTTTTCGAAGCTATAAAACCAAATCGTTTTGGACCTTTAAGTACATAAATAGCAACGTGTTTGACAGAATAGTTTTTCCCATCCGCAAATACTTCTTTAAAGCTTGATTTTTTGCGCAAGCGAAATATTCTTTTAAGCATAATTCCTCCAGGCTTACATACCTTAGATTCTATAAATATTCTAACTCCCAGAGACTTAGTTTAAACCTTTTCTTAAAATAGTAATATTAAAAAAAAAATTTATTTAAAAAAAGGCCACATAATTGCGGCCTTAAACTGATAATTTCTTCCGACCTTTTAATCGACGGCGTTTTATTACATTTCGCCCCGTTGGCGTACTCATGCGACTTAAAAAACCGTGAACGCGCTTATGACGCCGATTCTTCGGTTGATATGTCCTCTTCAATTTAACGACACCTCCTTTATTTCAAACGAAAAAAACATTTCGAACAATCAAACTTACTTAGAGATTATACTCTAATAATTTTTGTTCTGTCAAGCAAAGGTATTCGATAAGATGTGGATAACCTTAGTCTGTAAAAAGTTATCCACTGTGAATAATTTAACAAAACTCATTATCTTCCTGTTGATAACCCTTTGAAAACTTGATATTATGTGTTCATACCAACTTGCGACAACTGCATATCAAGTTTTATTTTATACACAGTACGTAATTTGACTAAGTTATCCACAAATGTGCATAAGTTTGTGTATAACTTTTTTATTGTCATTATTCTCACATTCTTAGACAAGGGAGGTCCGTCCATGCCACCACAATCGATTTCACCCCAATTATTGTGGCAGGAAACGCTAGAAAAACTAAAAAATGAACTTTCTAAGCCGAGCTTCGAAACTTGGTTGAGTTCCACTCGGCTTCTTCATATTGACGGTGATACACTTGTTATCAGTGTTCCCAATGAATTTGCAAAAGATTGGTTAGAAAGTCGTTATGCACCCTTAATTCGATCATCTGTTCAATCCATTTTAGGACATTCTGTTAGCCTTCATTTTATTATACCCTCCCCAGAAGGACCCTATGGAGAAGATCCTAATCTGGCCACGCCAATTTCTTCTATAACTCCCCCTCAAGATGAACCAATACCAAATTCCCTCAATACTAAATACACATTTGACACATTTGTCATCGGCAACAGTAATCGATTTGCTCATGCTGCTTCTTTAGCTGTAGCCGAATCACCGGCTAAATCCTATAATCCTCTCTTTATTTATGGTGGAGTTGGCTTAGGGAAAACTCACCTTATGCATGCTATTGGTCATCATGTCTTGCAACGCTCTCCAAATACTAAGGTTCTTTATGTTTCCAGTGAAAAATTTACAAATGAATTAATTGATTCTATCAGAGACGAAAACGCTCTTGAATTTCGCAATCATTACCGTAATGTTGATATTCTGCTTATTGACGATATTCAATTTTTAGCCGGCAAAGAGCGGACTCAAGAAGAATTTTTCCATACATTTAACGCGCTTCATGAAGCAAATAAGCAAATTATTATTTCTTCCGACCGCCCTCCCAAAGAAATTCCAACGTTAGAAGATCGTTTGCGATCTCGTTTTGAGTGGGGTCTTATTACAGATATTCAGGCCCCGGACTTGGAAACCAGAATTGCTATCCTCAGAAAAAAAGCCAAGCTGGAAAATCTACAAGTGCCAAACGAAGTAATGGTTTATATTGCTGATAAAATTCATTCCAACATACGTGAACTTGAAGGAGCGCTCATCCGAGTTATGGCTTTTGCATCCCTTAGTTCAATTCCCATAGACTCTGAAGTTGCAATCGAAGCCTTGAAAGATATTATACCTGCTAATAACACGAAACAAATAACCATTGAAATAATTCAGCAATCCGTTGCAGGATATTTTCACTTATCTCCAAGTGAATTTAAAGCTAAAAAAAGAACTCGTGCCGTTGCTTTTCCGCGCCAAATTGCCATGTATTTATCACGTGAACTTACAGATTCCTCTTTACCAAAGATCGGAGACGAATTTGGAGGGAGAGATCATACCACTGTAATGCATGCTCACGATAAAATTACGCAAGCATTACGTATTGATCCATTATTAGAAAAGAAAGTTAACGAAATGATTCAACGCATTCAAACCGATTAAAAATCATTAATCTATGGAATAACGCTTATGTGGATAAACTGTTTATAATTCTTTAATAAAATCAGCGTTGCTTTATACATGTGGACATGTGGATAACATTAATCCATTTGTCCACACCGTTTTCAACATTGCTTTTAACAGTATTCTAGCACGATCAGTGCAGTTATCCACATGTTGACAAGGGATACTACTATAACTACTATTTTAATATCTTATTATTAATAACCGATTTTAGAACTATGAGGATAAAATTAATTAGGAGGGTTCAATTCATATGAAAATCTTCTGCTCAAAAGACGCACTGCTTTCCGGTGTAAATGCTGTTCAAAGGGCTGTATCGAGTAAAAACACCTTATCAGTACTTCAAGGAATTTTAATAATAGCCGAACAACAGTCTTTACAATTTGCAGCGACTGATCTTGAAATGGGGATTCGTTGTGAAGTACTTGCCCAAGTTATTGAAACAGGTACAATGGTTGTACCTGCTAAACTTTTTACGGAAGTTGTGCGCAAACTACCAGATACAACGATTACATTAGAAGAACGAGATAAATCGATCACTATTTGTTATTATCAATCTGAGATAGTTTTAAATGGGTACGATCCGGAGGAATTTCCCTTACTTCCTGATCTTATGGATCCGATCTCATTTTCCATACCAACGATGATTTTCAAAAATATGATCAGACAGACCGTATTCTCTTGCGCTGTAGAAGAAAACAGACCTGTTTTTACAGGAACTTTATTACAAATTGAAGGCTCAACTATCCGTTTAATTGCAACTGACACTCATCGTTTAGCCTATAGCATTGCCGAAATACCTAACCCTGAAGAATTACAGTTTAGCGGCATTATTCCCGCTAAAACGTTGTCAGAAATATATCGACTTTTGCATGATGAGGATGAAATCTTAACAATTAGTTCTAGCGATACTCAAGTAGTATTCCAATTTGGGTCTATTTATTTAATTTCCCGTCTGATTGAAGGTCAATTTCCGAACTACAAACAAGTTATCCCTCAAACATGTGAAACTAAAGTGAATTTATCTGTAAAAAACTTTCTGGAAGCAGTTGAACGGGCTTCTTTACTTTCTCGTGATAAAAGCGGAGCTAATATTATTAGGATAAATGTTGATAAAACTGAATTAAAAATTGATCAAACGTCTGAATTAGGTAAAATATCAGAACAAATAGCTATAACAATGGAAGGAAAAGACGTTATAATTGCGTTTAATGCTAAATTTCTAATTGATGCTTTAAAAATTATTGATAGTGAACAAATTGTATTTGAACTCTCCGGTCCATTTAGTCCAGGAGTAATGAGACCATTAGACAATCCAAATTATCTATATTTGGTATTACCGGTTCGAACGTCTTAATTTGAAATTATGATGATTAATAACTTTCGACTCCAAAATTTTCGTAATTATCAAGATGAAACAATACAATTTATGCCTGGAATTAATATTTTAGTTGGAAATAATGGCCAGGGGAAAACAAATGTTCTAGAGGGAGTCTATTATCTTTTGACAGGGAAGTCTTATAGAGTACAACGAGAACAAGAACTCTTGCGTTGGGAGCAAAGTGAATTTCATCTTTACGGCAACTTCTTATTAGCTCACCATAAAGTATTTTTAGAGAGTCACTATCGGGATAAAAAGAAAATGGTCAAGGTAAACCAAGTACCTTGCCAACGTTTATCCGATTTTGTTGGTACAATTAACGTAATTTTCTTTTCTCCGGATGATCTGGCCATGATTAAAGGAGGTCCTTCAGAAAGAAGGAAATTTATAGACTTACATATTGCGCAAATGCGTCCAGGACATGTAAGTATTCTTAATGCTTACAATAAAGTTGTACAGCAAAAAAGCGCGCTCCTGAAATCATATGTTGAAAAATCTCTCAAATATTCACAATTGCAACTTTGGAATGCCCAAATAATTGAGTTGGGAGAGAAAATTATTCGTAATCGTGCAGACCTGACACTACGCTTACAGGATGCAGCTGATTCTATCTATGCAAACCTTAGTTCTCAAAAAGAAAAAATTCAGATTATGTACATTGCTTTAGGTAAGAAAAATGTATCGGAAGCTATCTCTGAATTTCCACAATTACTTAATGATAAACTGCAACAAGAAATAGAGCGCCAGATGGTGCTGATTGGTCCACATCGTGATGATGTACAAATCCTTTTAAATGATAAACCAGCTCGTCTTTATGCCTCACAAGGACAACAGAGATCGTTAGTTTTGAGTTTAAAACTGGCCGAATTAGAGCTTATTCGTCAGGAAAAAGGAGAATACCCTCTCCTTTTACTTGATGATGTATTGTCTGAATTGGATTCTTTTAGGAGAGACTACTTAATAAAGTTTATTGAGTCCTCGAACATACAAACTTTAATCACTATGACAAACGCTGAAGCTCGCCTCGAGTCAGGCGCATTTTACTACGTGGAGCAGGGACATATAAGGAGGAACCTATAATGTATTTACATCTTGGCGGTGATTTTTTGATTAAAAAGGATAAAGTAGTTGCCATCATTGATTTAGAAACTGTTACAGAAGGAAAAATTAACGAAAAATTTCTTGCTAATATTAAGAAAAATAAAACTGTCAATTATGTTTCTGAACCTGGAAAGGAGAAAACCTTAGTTATTACGTCTAACGAGTATTATTTTTCACCTATTTCATCAACAACTTTATTTAAGCGTTCTTTTTCAAATCTGGAAGGAGAATAAGTAAACCTTTAGGATTCGGAAAAAATTGTAAAATTGAATCATATAGCTATTTAGTGTATAATAAAAAGGTTGAAGGCATTTTGTGGGAGGAAACGGCTTTGCAAGAAAACAAAGATATACCAATTCTGGATCCTAATGATAGTTATAATGCAGGGCAAATCGAAGTACTTGAAGGACTGGAAGCTGTTCGTAAGCGTCCTGGTATGTATATTGGTACGACGAGTAGCAGGGGCCTCCATCATCTTGTTTATGAAATTGTAGATAACAGCATTGACGAGGCTTTGGCCGGTGTTTGTGATCTGATTGATGTCTTTATCCATGTGGATAATAGCATTACTGTTATAGATAATGGTCGAGGAATTCCTGTAGACATACATCCTAAAACCGGAAAACCTGCTGTCGAAGTTGCTTTGACGGTACTACACGCGGGTGGAAAATTTGGTGGAAGTGAGAGTGCCTATAAAGTTTCAGGAGGTCTGCACGGAGTAGGCTTAAGTGTTGTGAACGCCTTGTCAAAATGGTTGATTGTAGAGGTCTCTAAAGGTGGCTATATATACCATCAGGAATACGCGATAGGAAAACCAACGACAGAATTAGTAAATATTGGCGCGACTGAAGGTAATGGAACAAAGATAACGTTTATCCCTGATTCGAATATTTTTGAAGAGACAGTTTATGATTTTGAAATTCTGGCTCATCGTCTAAGAGAACTGTCTTTTTTAAATAAAAGTGTCACGATTAATTTGACGGATGAACGGACAAACGTTAAAGAAACTTTTTTGCATACAGGTGGGATTCAGGACTTTGTGCGCTATCTTAATAAAAGTAAGGATTGCTTACATCCCCAACCAATTTATATTGAAACAATTAAGGAACATGTTCAAGTTGAAGTCTGTATGCAATATAATGATGGTTATGCTGAAAATCTGTATTCTTATGCCAATAATATTAATACCCAAGAAGGGGGAACTCATGAGGCCGGCTTTAAATCTGCTTTAACACGAGTAGTTAATGATTATGCCCGTAAAAGTAGTATCATTAAAGCTGCTGACTCCAACCTGACCGGAGATGATATCCGGGAAGGATTAACCGCCGTGATTTCTGTCAAAGTGCCTGATCCTCAATTTGAAGGGCAAACCAAAACAAAACTGGGGAACAGTGAAATAAGAGGGATTGTAGACTCTGCAACAGGGGAAGGCTTAAGTACTTTTCTTGAAGAGAATCCATCAATCGCTAGAAAATTCATTGATAAATCTGTTCAAGCAGCACGAGCGCGCGATGCAGCTCGTAAGGCGCGAGAGTTGACCCGTCGTAAGAGTGCCTTAGAAGGAACTTCTCTGCCAGGAAAACTTGCGGATTGTTCCTGGAAGGAACCCGATCTGTGTGAAATGTATCTTGTCGAAGGTGACAGTGCAGGTGGTTCTGCTAAACAAGGACGAGATCGACGCTTTCAGGCCATATTACCACTACGTGGGAAAATTTTAAATGTTGAAAAGGCAAGACTCGATAAAATCCTGGTAAATGCTGAAATTCGGGCCATGATTACTGCGATGGGAACCGGAATTTCCGATGAATTTGATATAGGAAAAGCGCGCTATCATAAGCTGATTATTATGACAGATGCTGACGTGGATGGTGCCCATATTCGGACCCTCCTATTAACCTTTTTCTATCGCTATATGCGGCCATTAATCGAGAATCATTATGTTTATATTGCTCAACCTCCTCTCTTTAAGGTTAAAAAAGGGAGAGATATTCAATATGCCTATTCTGATATTGAACTCAATAATATCTTAGAAAAGATAGGCAGAGATAAGATTGAAATTCAACGTTACAAAGGGTTAGGAGAAATGAATCCAGAGCAATTGTGGGACACAACAATGGACCCAGCACATCGAACGATCTTACAAGTGACGATGGAAGATGCCATGAAAACTGAGGAAATGTTTACAGTTTTGATGGGAGATAAAGTAGAGCCACGGCGTGATTTTATCAATCTCCACGCTAAAGATGCACGTAATATCGATGCTTAAAGGAGTGCTCATTCATGGCGGACGAAATACTGGGAGGAAAAGTTCTTCCTATTGAAATTGCAGATGAAATGCGAAAGTCGTTTATTGAGTATTCGATGAGCGTTATCGTTAGCCGCGCTTTGCCCGATGTTCGAGACGGGCTCAAACCGGTGCATCGCAGAATCTTATATACCCTTCATGAGATGGGTCTGACCCCTAACAAACCTTATAGTAAGTCTGCACGTCTCGTCGGAGATTGTATGGGTCAATTTCACCCTCATGGAGATAGTTCAATTTATGATGCCGTGGTACGAATGGAGCAGGAATGGGCTAGTCGTTATCCACTCATTGATGGACATGGAAACTTTGGTTCTATTGATGGAGACTCTGCGGCCGCTATGCGTTATACTGAGCTGCGCATGGCTAAAATTGCCTCCTATATGTTGACTGATATTGATAAAGATACCGTCAATTTTACCCCTAACTATGATGAAAAGCAAGATGAACCCACAGTATTACCTGCTAAATTTCCGAATTTGCTGGTTAATGGTTCAGCAGGAATTGCTGTAGGAATGGCAACAAATATTCCACCTCATAATTTATCAGAAGTTATTGCTGCGACGGTGGCGTTGCTGGACGATCCCGAGTTATCTATTGCTGAGCTAATGAACTATGTTAAAGGCCCTGATTTTCCAACGGGTGCGACAATTATGGGTTATGAAGGCATTAAGTCTGCTTATTTGACAGGAAGAGGATCGATAAAAACACGGGCCAAGGCAAAAATTGAACGAATGGAAAAATCTGGTAAGACTAGAATTATAGTCACAGAGATTCCCTTTATGGTTAATAAAGCCAGAATGATTGAAAAGATGGCGGAACTTGTGCGGGACAAAAAACTCGATGGCATAACTGATTTGCGAGATGAATCGGACCGCTCAGGGATGCGTATTGTCATTGAGTTAAGACGTGATGTTAATCCACAAGTAATTTTAAACCAACTTTATAAACATACTCAGATGGAAGATACGTTCGGTGTAAATATGCTGGCATTGGTGAATGGTCAACCAAGAACCCTCACGCTTAAAGATATGATTCATTACTTTATTGAACACCAAAAGGATGTTATTGTTCGGAGGACCCGATTTGAACTCAATAAAGCAGAAGCGGAAGCGCATATTATTGAGGGCTTGAGGATAGCCCTTGATCATATTGATGAGGTGATAGAAACCATTCGTTCTTCCTCGGATGAAGCGAATGCCAGAGAGAATTTAACGATTCGTTTTGGTTTAAGTGAAAAACAGGCTCAAGCTATTGTGGATATGCGTTTAAAGCGCCTAACTGGACTGGAACGTGAGAAGCTTGAAAACCAATATCAGGAACTGATGAATACTATCGACTATTTGAAGTCCGTTTTAGCTTCGGAAACTATGGTTATTGGAATTATTAAGGCTGAGTTAGAAGAGATCGATCGCAAATTTGGAGACCCCCGTCGCACACTTATCACTATAGATGTCAGTAAGATGGACATTGAAGACCTCATTGCCGAGGAAGACGTGGTTATCACTGTAACCCATTACGGGTATATCAAGAGATTACCTCTTAATACTTATAAGAGCCAGCACCGTGGTGGCAAGGGCGTTAACGGCATGGCTACTAAAGAACGAGACTTTGTGGAGCATCTCTTCACCACAACGACGCATCATCATATTCTTTTCTTTACCTCACAAGGTAAAGTGTATCGTTTGAAAGCTCATGAAATTCCGGAAGCAAGCCGGACAGGCAAGGGAACAGCTGTTATAAATCTCTTGAATTTAAGCCAGCATGAAATGATTACGGCAGTTATGGCGATCAAGGATTATAGTTCCGACTTCTTTTTGATTACAGCTACAAAAAGAGGTATTATGAAAAAGACCGCGTTGCAAGAATATGATTCGTCACGACGTGATGGATTAATTGCTTTAACCCTCGACGAGGGAGATGAGCTGATCGGTGTCAAACTTACCCAAGGGTTAGATGATATTTTGCTTGCTACAAAAAACGGAATTGCGATTCGTTTCCCAGAAGCTGATGTGAGGTATATGGGACGTACGGCGCGTGGGGTGAAAGGAATAAGGCTTGAAGCAAACGACGAGGTTGTCGGTATGGATGTGATCGGTGATGAGGGCGAACTTTTGACCATGAGCGAAAATGGTTTTGCTAAGCGCACCGATCTTAAGGAATTCCGTGTTCAAGGACGTGGCGGCAAAGGGATCATTGTTATGAAATTGAACGCTAAGACAGGAACTTTAATTGGAATTAAAGTTGTGCAAGTAGAAGATGAGCTGATGGTCATCACGAATAGTGGAATCATGCTCCGAATACAAGTTTCCAGTATTTCTAATCAAGGTCGTTCCGCGCAAGGGGTTTTGACTATGCGAACCGGTACAAGTACTGTCGTTGCGATGGCGAAGGTTTTGATGAAAGATGAAGAAGAATCTGAGGATTCAGGAGAATTGGAAGACTTAGAGGAATTGGAAGACTTAGAAGATTCGGAAGATGAGGATTAAATTGACAAACTTCGCGCTAGGTGGTACCATGTCTGGAATTAGGAGTCAGAGTTCAGGTAACGGACAGGTATTGTCAGTAATAAAGTAAGGTGTCTCATGTTGCTGGTTTGATAATCTAAACTTTAGATAATATCTAAATACACACTTATAGTAACTGCTTAAATTTAGAGGAGGAAATAGATATGACTGATATTGCTTCGTTAAAGGTCAAGACAGGGCTTGCCGAAATGCTCAAAGGTGGCGTTATCATGGATGTGACGACTCCTGAACAGGCTATAATCGCAGAAGAAGCGGGAGCATGTGCTGTAATGGCTTTAGAGCGTGTTCCTTCGGATATACGAGCAGAAGGTGGAGTTGCTCGTATGGCAGATCCTACGATTATTCAGAGTATTATGGCTGTAGTATCTATTCCTGTCATGGCGAAAGCTCGCATAGGGCATTTTGTAGAAGCTCAAATCTTAGAAGCCTTAGGTGCTGATTACATTGATGAATCTGAAGTATTAACACCTGCTGATGATTCCTATCATATTAATAAATATGATTTTAAAGTGCCCTTCGTTTGTGGATGTCGCAATTTAGGAGAAGCCTTGCGCCGAATCGGAGAAGGTGCTGCCATGATTCGTACTAAAGGAGAACCTGGAACGGGTAATGTTGTTGAAGCTGTTCGGCATATGCGTACCGTAATGAGCGAAATTCGTGCTTTAACATTAATGCCGCAAGAAGAGCTTATGACAGCTGCCAAGAATATGGGAGCTCCTTATGATTTAGTTCTATATATTGCCAAGCACGGAAAACTACCAGTTGTTAATTTCGCCGCAGGTGGGATTGCTTCGCCAGCTGATGCGGCCTTGATGATGCATCTTGGCTGTGATGGTATTTTTGTCGGATCTGGAATTTTTAAATCCAGTGATCCAAAAGCACGTGCTAAGGCAATTGTTTTAGCAACAACTCACTATAAGGATGCAAAACTGCTTGCGGAGATTTCTAAAGATTTAGGACAGCCCATGACCGGAATTGAAATTTCAACACTGGATAATTCTCAGCGTATGCAAGAACGGGGTTGGTAAAAATGAAAAAGTGTGTTGGCGTTTTGGCACTGCAAGGTGCTTTCCGCGAGCACCGGCAGGTTTTAGAAAAATTGGGTTGCGATGTTGTAGAAGTGCGTAAATCAAGTGATCTTGAGGGAATCCATGGACTTATTATTCCAGGCGGGGAAAGTACGACCATTGGTAAACTTTTGAACATAGATGGAATAGGTAAAAAAATTAAAGAACTAGGGACAAAAGATTTACCTATTTTTGGAACATGCGCTGGTATGATCTTACTCAGTAAAACTATAATCGGCAGTGATCAATATTCATTAGACCTGATGGATACAGTAGTAGAACGTAATGCCTTTGGAAGGCAAGTGGCAAGTTTTGAAACGGATCTCATTGTACCTGCTCTGGGTTCTAATTCATTGCGTGCGATATTTATTCGAGCACCTTACCTTCGCGAAGTTGCTCCGAATGTCGGTATTTTGGCAGAGTATGAAGGAAAGATTGTTTTTGCACGGCAAGGAAATTTATTGGCCAGTGCATTTCATCCGGAACTCACCTCAGACCAACGGGTTCATAAATACTTTTTGGACATGATCGATGAACATTGGGCTAAGTAAGAACGTGTTCTAGGCATTGGAGGGTTTTTTAGCATGTTGGAACTCAAGTTTGTACGTAATAACCCCGAAGTGGTTAAGGAAGCATTGGAAAAACGTCACGTTACGATTAGTCTAGACCACTTCTTAGAACAAGAAGAAGAACGACGTAAATTGCTTTTTGAAATTGAGAATTTGAAGGCTCATCGCAATATAGTTTCTGAAGAAGTCGGACGGCTTAAAAAAATCGGTGACGATGCCGAAAATCTTGTTTTAGAAATGCGTGAAGTTGGTCAAACTGTTAAAAGTCTAGAACAAAAATCTACGGATATTGTGCAGGAAATGGAAAAAGTTCTCTATGAGATTCCTAATATTCCTCATGCTTCCGTGCCGGTTGGTTTAGACGAAAGTTCTAACATTCAAGTACGCACATGGGGGACCCCTCACGTTTTCAATTTTGAGCCAAAAGCCCATTATGAGATTGGCGAAAAATTGGATGTTTTTGATTTCGTCAGAGCGGCTAAAGTTACAGGTGCACGTTTTACCTTTTACAAAGGGTTAGGTGCTAAGCTGGAACGTTCTCTCATCTCATTTATGCTTGATCGACACACTGCAAAGGGATATACAGAAATACTTCCGCCTTATTTGGTAAATCGCGCTTCAATGATCGGTACAGGTCAACTTCCTAAATTTGAGGAAGACGCGTTTAAAGTTATGGGAACAGATTATTTTCTGATTCCAACAGCTGAAGTGCCCGTAACCAACCTTTATCGTGACGAAATCTTAGATGGTAGTAACTTGCCGATTTGTCACTGTGCCTATAGTTCATGTTTTCGTTCTGAAGCTGGTTCAGCAGGACGGGATACAAGAGGGCTGATTCGTCAGCACCAGTTTAATAAGGTAGAGCTTGTCAAATTCTCCTTACCTGAGAATTCCTATGCAGAACTTGAACTATTGACCAGGGATGCCGAAAGCATTCTTCAGGAATTAGAACTTCCATATCGTGTCATGACGTTGTCGACAGGCGATCTTGGGTTTTGTTCTGCTAAAACATACGATCTGGAAGTATGGCTGCCCAGCTTTAATACCTATAGAGAAATCTCATCTTGCAGTAACTTTGAAGATTTCCAAGCTCGTCGGGCAAACATCCGTTTTCGGAGAGGACCTAAAGAAAAACCTGAGTATGTTCATACGTTAAATGGTAGCGGATTGGCGATTGGACGTACGGTTGCTGCTATTATGGAGAATTATCAGGATGAAGATGGTAGAGTGCGTGTTCCTAAAGCACTGCAGCCTTATATGGGTGTTGAATATATAGGGTAATAGTCGGAAAATAGTTAGCTAATATATCCTTTTAATACGCTTAGTTTTATACTTAAAACCGGTAGTTGTTTTTATTGAATATATGTGATATGCTAATTATCGGTTGTTTCACATGGAGGGGTGTTCGAGTGGTTTAAGGACCTGGTCTTGAAAACCAGTGACTTCGCAAGGGGTCCGTGGGTTCGAATCCCACCCCCTCCGCCAAATTCGTGGTTCGATGCACGAAGATCGATGTTCGAGTGAATCTCTTTCTTACGGGTTAGTCACCAAGTTTTTTATATGCGCCTGTAGTTCAGCTGGATAGAGCGTCAGACTTCGAATCTGAATGCCGGGGGTTCGAATCCCTCCGGGCGCACCACTAAATTAATATTCGAATATCGTATATTATAAAAACTATTAAGGCCTCGTAGCTCAGGTGGATAGAGCGGGGGTTTCCTAAACCCTGTCTTGCGGAGGTTCGACTCCTCCCGGGGTCACCAAAATTGAGGTAACCATGCTTCATCAAGATTGGATGCGTTATGCACTGCTACAAGCGCAGATGGCCTTTGCACAAGGGGAAGTTCCAATAGGGGCTGTCATTGTTCATAACGGTCAAATAATTGCTTCAGCGCATAATGAAAGAGAACAGAACAATGACCCTACAGCACATGCTGAGGTCTTAGTAATCCAACGAGCAGCCAAAGTCTTAGGAAGTTGGCGACTGACCGATGCTACCCTGTATGTCACGTTAGAGCCTTGTCCGATGTGCGCAGGAGCTATTATGCAGTCTCGTCTAAAGCAACTTGTCTATGGGGCGATGGATCTCAAAGGCGGTGCTACAGGTTCCGTGATGAACGTCCTAGACTACACTCTGTGGAACCATAAAGTTGATGTTGTGGCTGGGGTTCTGGAAGATGAATGCAAGGATATTTTGAAATTATTTTTTAAAAGATTGCGCTGATTTACAGCGTTATTTTATACTTTCTGGACGGTTTTAAAGTGTGTCGCGTGCGACAGACTTAGACATGGAGAAGTAGCGAAGAGGCCGTAACGCGCCGCACTCGAAATGCGGTTGCCCGCAAGGGCACGTGGGTTCGAATCCCACCTTCTCCGCCATTATATATTTGATAAATTAAAGGGCTTTCGCGACTTAAAACGCGAAGGTCCTTTTTACAGGAGCGTCTTATGAATAAAACAGTTTCTCGCTTCATGTTAATCTTAATTGCTCTATTTCTGATATTGACAACAGCTTGTTCTAAACCATATACAAATGAATCTCACGACGTTTCTTTCGATAGTACTGAACAAACTGTTATCGATAATGATATCAACGCAGAAAATAAAAATGAACTATTTCCGGATAACGAAAAGGGTCGAGTCTGGCAGATTGGCGATAAACAATTATTAGAAAGAGTTCAGCCGTTCAGTATAATCATTAATATACCGGGCTATCGTATGAGGATCTAAGTTCATTATGCTGGCAATATGCTGATTGGTATAGTGTTTAAGATGTAAGAGAATTACATTGTATCGAATATGCATGCGTTTATTGTGAGTGCTTTTTAAAGCTCTCTTTAATTCCCTGATTTCTTCCTTTTCATTGTCATTTTCGCTATGCATACATTAACCCTCCTATGATGATTGTTTCTTAATTCATCATAAGCATTTGGGCAGCATATCTGAAGCTAAATTTTTACTATTGGATAATCTTTTCCACGTTATATATAGCTTGATTTAATGCTGGCATTTATTAATCTTCCCATTCTTTCTTCCACATAAAAATTGGCTATCGTCTAATGTCTATTTTACCGAAATGCGATTCGCTAGATTCGCTAATATCCTCTATCGTGTTATAACAAATCCTCATTAAAGGTAGTCGTGTAAAAAGCCTATCAGCTCATGCACTCGTGTTGCAGGCGTTCTTTGAGAAGGTGGTGTACTTTCTTCATAGCTTGCATACAAGGCTTTGGCATGTGCAATGGCAGTAGGTGTTTTGTCCTTGAGAAGATCATAGATATTTTCCAAGGTTTTTTCGTATGGGAAATATCCTTTCAATATATCGTGGTATTGCTCTCTGCCCACATGAGCAAACAATGATTGGAAATGCAGCAAAAACCAAAGCTCTATACACTCATTCGACCAGGCCACATGGTATTTCTGCTGGCACGTTCTACCCTCAGCGCTGAATTGCGTGTTATCGAAATCGTCATAGGGGAAATCGTCCTTATCATACATTAGCCAGATATCCTCGCACCCAGGATATTTTGCCTCTACTGTTTCTCTTGCATACTTTAGCAGGCTTCGGGTATTGCGCCCCGTTCCAATAACCGTGATGCGGTCACCTGATGTAAGCTGAGCATATTTTTGATTGACTTGCTTGGTCAGTCCCTGAATATAGAACGGCTCCGTCTTAATACCCTCGCTGAAAATAACAGTGTAAGGGGGTAATTCGTGCAAATTTTCTATTTTCTTTCGTTTCTTCTGCATGGCGGCTTTCAATTTCTTTTGGGTGCTTGCCTTTAGCGGTTTTAAGCTCATTGAATCGTCCCCCAATCAAGAATATTCTTGAGATAAGGGTCGGCTCCATACCTTCCTTCAATATATTGCTTGTCATAGGCTTCATCAGGGCGCACCTTTTCACCGTTGCCTTTTCTAAACTCCACCAACGAATATAATTTCGATGAGTTTTGCTTATTAAGCGCGGAGAACCAAATTTCATCTCTCCTAAATACTGTGAGTTTCATGGTACTCATATCGTGAGAGGTAAAAATAAGCTGGGCGCCCTTGGTGTTAATCGATGGATTTGTGAACAGCCCAATGATATATCGGAGCAGCTTTGGATGCAGCTTAGCATCCATCTCGTCAGCAATAACAAGACTGCCATTATGCAAGCAACCCAAAAGAAACGGCAACAAGCCAAAGAGCTTGCGTGTTCCACTCGATTCTTCCTCAAAGGGCAATTCCTCACACGAGCCATCTTCCAGACAGTGTGTTGTGTAAACAGCAGTTATTCTTCCGTTGGTATCTTCTTCTGTCCTTATGCTGGTTATATTGATATCCATCTCAGCGAGCATTTTTAAGAAAATATCTTCCTTATTCTTGTCCTTTAGAAAAACAATTTTCTTATCTTGATATGGATTATCATAATCCAGAATTCTACACTGTAAAAACCAGGTGATTACATCGTCAATTGTTTCGATATCGTAGTTTATAGACAAGTGCGATAGCAGTGGAATAGAGGACTTAATGTTCCCAACCTTGACTTCTCCCAAAACATCACCAATATAAAAATCGGAGGTGTCCCGCTCAAACACGATTTCCAAGTCGCCTGTTTGAAGGTTTTTCGCATACAGGTTTTCTTCTACGATATCAGAGTGCAGAATATTCAACTGATACCGATACTCGGTTTCATGGATGCGAAAGAGAACATCAAATTTTATAGGCAATTCACTACAGCTCTTGTTAAACAAATAATATTTTTCCTTTTCATCGACAGGAAAACTCCTGAATTCTTTCATTTTCCCATCCTCAAGGTTTTCATCCTTTGAAGCTGTTACAGCCTTTAACGCGATGACTGGCAAGAGTATCTTATGAGAAAGGTAAACAAACGCCTCTAACACACTGGACTTTCCTCCGCCATTTGGCCCGTAGATCGAAATAACGGGTAGAAATTTCTCACTGTCGAGCGGATCAACAATTAGACTGTCCTCATGCTCGCTGATTTTTTCGGCACACAAGTCCAAGGTAGTCTCATTCTTAAATGATTTGAAGTTTTCAAATGTAAACTGACACAGCATATTTATCACTCCAACTTTAGAGATTTTTTCTCATGATTACAATCATACTATCTTATTATAGCAACATTTTATTCAAATACAAATAAGATGTGAGAAAAAATCTCGAGAAGTTAAAATTAACTCATAGTTATACCGTGTTCTATAGTGGCCAAGTCCTACACTTTTACGGTCGTAGCAGTATTTCCAGGTGACAAAGTGCATGCCCCGTTCGCCGTCGTCCCGTGCCGCCAATACGATCTTGTTGATACCTTGGACAGTAGGCGAAACTCCGCCATATCCTTAATAGGTATAGGCGGGGCATTGTTCCATGCAGCAGCCATTTCTGCCGTTTTGTCGAGGGTGGAAAGGAGGGTGCCATAAACCAACTTCCTTGACATTTCTTCTCTTTCCTCGCGGCTGTACCATTTCTCACCGAGAATATACGGCGGGTCGTTTTCTTCGTGGGGCCACCAGATTTCTTTTTTGCGCATTTCAGTTGCCAGTAACATGCCCCTTATAGGGCTAAAATCAAACCACCCGTTGAGCGGGTGGCCCGGTGATTTCGTTTTTAATATAATGTTTCATGCTAAAACCTATTCCTTCATAGTTTGCTTATATAATTAGTGAACCGTCCCTGGTTTGATGGACAAGTTGCTATACCCCTATGGATGTGTAAGAAATTTGGTTATATACAGCTGAAAGGTTGTCTATTGCTGGGTAGATATCTTGTAAGGTCGAACGAATCATGAATATAGGTGGTGATTTGCTTGATTATGGTTGAAAGATCATACTTGGGTAATAAGTAATAAGTAATAAGTAATAAGTGATCTATATTTGTGTTAGGTAGATCATTACGTGCTCTTGTTTATAAATTGCTCGACAGATGTTGTTGTGGTAGTGTCCATGTGTGCATAGAATTTAAGGGTCTTCGCGTGTGAACGCGGAGGCCCTTTTGATTTCTCAATAATTAATAATTATGTGTACCTATAACTACTGGCTTACCGAATTTTCCTTCTAGTTTTGCTTTAATACCGTCAATGTCGATTGGACAGGCAGCAGTGTTTCTAGCCCTGACTACACAGGTACCAATATGAATAGCATCTATTTCCTGCAATAAATAATCAGCCATTTCCATAACTAAGCCAACTTTAGGCATAACTAAACCAGGGCAATCGCCACAACCACTGAGACCAACAATCTGAACGGAGTCATACTTTGCAAATTCGCCCTCTTTAAGCTCAGCGGCTTTAAAACACTTTAGGCAAGCAATACAACTTACATCACGAATTTTAGTACAGGATATAATTAGAATCTTTGCCATTAATTTAACCTCCCCTTTATTAAATAGTTATTAACATAAGTTATTAACTTATTCTACAAGGAGTATAATAAACCCTTTATGTTCTGAGGATTTACGAAGGAATTCACACGCATGCTTAGAGCAACCTGAGCGCTCAGTTGGTTTTTTAGATTTATTTTACCTCTTAGGATGAAATAGGCGGATTAGCAAAGTAACCCGCCCCTTCCCGAACCGTACAAGCGACTTTCGAACGCATACGGCTCTCCATATTCCAAATGAGTTATCGTCGTTTCAACTGATTGAGCTGAAATTTGTCAGCTTCGACATT
>JARLHV010000049.1 GCA_031292055.1 Desulfosporosinus sp. | reverse complement strand
CGAGAGAACGATTCCTTGGTTTAGGGGCGTCAGCTACGTCCCTTTATAGTATGTATTTTTACCTCAATACGTTTGATGTGGAAGAGTACATCAAAGCTATAGAGAATGGAAGAAAACCAATTAGTCTGGTTAACCATATGAATGATCGAGAACAGCAAGTGTTTTGGCTGTTTTGGCGGTGTTACGATATGAGTATTTCGCGCAAAAGATTTAGCGAGTTATTTGGGAAATCTTTGAACAAAGAGTTTAGATCGATGGTCAGTGGTTTAAAGATCCTAGGTCTGGCTAAAGAGCAAGGAGGCGATTTAAGACTCACCCAGTTAGGGTCTTTCTGTTATCACTTCGTTGAAAAACAGTATTCTTTACGCTACCTTAATAATCTCTGGGATGCTAGTAGGCAAGAGCCTTGGCCAAAACGTTTGGAATTGTAGAGTGGAGGTTTAAGATGAACGCTTTAAAGTTTGCATCATTGGCTCTTTCAGGGCTAAAAGCAATTTTAATCCCAAGTGCACCTCCAGTTTTGGCGACGATCATTTTGACTGACCAATGCAATTTAAGTTGTCAGCATTGTGCTGTAGCCAATCAAGCAAATACTTTTGCTACATACGATGAAACCTTGGCTTTGATGAAGAAGTTGAAGGAAGAGGGAGTAAAGATCCTGTTCTTCTGCGGCGGAGAGGTTTTTCTCTGGCAGGATGGTGGGAAAACTATTCAGGATCTGGTGAGAATTGCCAAAGAGATGGGTTTTGTACTGGTTTGTGTTGTGACAAATGGCACTATAGCAGTGGATGTTCCGGAAGCAGATTCGGTATTCCTCAGCATTGACGGCTCAGCAAGAACGCACGATTTAATTAGAGGAGAGACTTTTTCCACGATCATGGAGAACCTTCAACGAGTTAGCACAGACAACGTGGTCTTTTACATGGCGGTGAATAATCTTAATTATAATGAAATTAGCGAGGTTACTAAGCTAGCAAGCAAGCTGAAACCTGTCAAAGCTATCTCGTTTAATTTTCACACTCCCTATTCTGGAACTGAGAGGCTGAGCTTAAACCGGGAGCAGAAAGAACAGGCTGTAGCGACAATCAAGAAATTGATTAAAAGTGGGTACCCTGTTTTTAATCTACCCGTCGGCTTAGATCGTTATTTGCTGGGAAATTGGGAGCGTCCGTGCCGACAATGTGTTGTATATGAAGCGGGTCGGGAGTTCATATGCGGGCGATGCATTGAGATCCCAGGCTTGTGCGAAGAGTGTGGGTATTTATTTGCTGTGGAGTTCTCTTTATTATTGAAAGGCAACCCGCGAGCGATTTGGCAGATGTTAAGGGTTTACTTGAAATATAGTTAGTCAAAAAGGAGAAGAGGAAAAATGTGAGCACTAAAAACAAAAAAGAACGCTCCAGCTATCTTTTGAAAATGTGTATATAGTTTGAACACACTTCGTTCATTGATTGGCAAGGCGAATAGTAAGTGAAAAAAATTTTGAAAACAGTGAACCATCTTACCTATTTGATACACTTTAGTATAGGTGGACAACGTTTGAAGTTAAGGAAGAAGGAACGATATGGGGAACCTCGACCTAATAAAACAGTGTCAATTGGGTGATTCGGGCAGCTTTAGCGAGCTATATCACTTGCACAGAAAGAAGGCTTTAGGAACTGCTTACCTTATATCCAATCAAAAAGGAATCGCAGAGGATATAGTACAGGAATCCTTTATCGAATGCTTTCAAAAAATCCGAACCATAAAAAATCCAGAAGCTTTTGAGGCCTGGTTTTACAAGATTCTGGTGAGAACAGGTTGGAGGATGGTGAAAAAGCACAACTACTTGCTCCTCGTGGGTGACCAAAACATAGAAGGATTAAGCACAGCCATGGATTTCAATTCCGAATTGGATACCAGCGAGACCAACCTGATGGTACATGAAGCTTTGGCCCGATTAAGTTTACCATTGAAAACAGTCGTCATACTATACTACTTTAATGATATGACCATTGAGAAAATTTCAAAGGTTTTAGGTTGTTTTCCGGGAACTGTAAAATCTAGACTTTATAATGCTAGAAGACAGCTTCATGACGTATTTAAAGAAAACGAACTTAATGAGGCGGCTGTAAATATTTTTTTTAGTCAAAGAAAGGAGTATGGGCTTGATGGAAATGCATGAACTCGATAACCAAATCAAAAGGGCACTTTTGTGTAAAACCAATGAAATAGAACCGTCGGAAGAAGCTTTTACACTAATTCTTGCCGGTCTTGAAAAGAAGCAAGCCCGCAGGACTTTCAAGACAAGCTATAAACATTACATTATAGTCTTATTATGTGCGCTTTCTGTGATATTTGGAATAACATTAACCCGATCAGTGGATGTAAAGTCTTCTGGCATGGAATTGATAAACTCCGTCAAAACTGCGATTATCTTGGATAAGTGTAAGATGGTTTTTGAAAAAAATGCGGATGAAGTAATTAAACAGGCTGCCATTAGCGATAATATCCAGTTAGCCAAGGCTGATACTTCAAAAAATGTTGGGGTAAGTGTCTTCCTTTTACAAACATTTGCAGGATGTTTTTTGTTTAATCAAGTAAACGATTTAGAGCTGTATCTAAGGTTTTTAATCATTGGAAGAATGACACTCACCCAAAGCTGGTACAACAATAAGTTTCGGCATGGGCAAGTCCCATCATATTAACAGGGAGGAAAGCAGATGAGACGGGGAAATATCCTTAAACTGGTAGCGCTTGTGTTGCTGGTGGCAGCAGCTGTCGGGCTATCAATTAAACCCTTGACGGATGCCAAGGGTATCCCGTTGGGGCTTGACCTACGCGGTGGAGTGCATTTAATACTACAGGCTGAACCAAATAAAAACGGCACCCTAATAACTAATGATGAGATGGACAAAGCAAAAGCGATTATGGCCAAACGGGTCAATGATCTTGGGGTATCCGAACCCATCGTTCAGGTCGACTATGATAAGAAACGGGTCGTTGTCGATTTGGCTGGTATTACTGATCCTGACAAAGCTGTGGATATTCTGAAAACTACAGCGAGGTTAACGTTTAAAGATCCAAAAGGAAATATTGTGTTGCAAGGTGATGAACTAAAAGATGCTAGGGCAGGGCAAGGTCAGGATTCAAATCAAGGGTATGTGGTGAATTTAACATTCTCAGCGGATGGGACCAAAAAGTTTGCTGATTTAACGACCAAGTATGTCGATCAACAAATTGGCATATACCTGGATGATAAACTTTTGAAAAATCCACAGGTTGAAACACCCATTACCAATGGTCAAGCTTATATCGACCATTATGCAACCTTGGAGGCTGCAGCGAGTGATGCCGTGCTCATGCGTTCCGGTTCACTGCCCGTGAGTATGAGCATTGCTGAAAAACGTCAGGTGGGAGCATCGTTAGGGATTGACTCCTTACATAAAAGCATTCGGGCTGGTCTTTACGGTCTAACCTTTATATTTCTCTTTATGCTTGTTTTCTACCGGTTACCGGGGGTTGTGGCCGATTTCTCGTTGATTGTCTATGGATTAATTGTCCTTTGGGTTTTTTATATGTTCCGAGTGGTGCTTACCCTTCCGGGCATCGCTGGTTTCATCCTCTCGATTGGGATGGCTGTGGATTTTAATATTATTATCTATGAGCGGGTTAAAGAGGAAGTTCGTGCTGGAAAATCCCTGAGGGCGGGCGTGGAATCCGGGTTTAGTCGGGCCTTTATCACCGTTATTGATGCTCACGTGACGACGTTTATCGCCGCTATGACGCTCTATTACTTTGGTAGTGGTTCTGTTAGAGGCTTTGCTCTGACATTAGCCGTCGGGATTATCGCTAGCTTGTTCACTGCGATTACGTTTACACGGCTCATATTGCGTTTAGTTGTAGGAATTAGCGCAAAAATGAAGACCACTTGGTTCGGCGTTAGGAGGGAGGTATAATGGAAAAAGGGCACCCAGCGACTTACGATGAAGTACAGAAGATCCATCCACTCTATTTTAATATCGTTAAGAAACGGTATTGGTGGTTTGCTATTTCGTTATTGATCATTATTCCGGGAATTGTTTCGCTTTTCCTGCATGGGCTGAATTTGGGCATTGATTTCAAAGGCGGAACCATGATCGATATGAACTTCAACAAGGGAGTGACGCAAGCTGCCATTACGGACACTATGAAATCGGTGGGTCTTGACGGTCCGGTGCAATTGTCCAATGGGAATACAAGTGCTTTGATCAGGACAGGGGCGCTCGAAGAAACTAAACGCAATGAATTATTGACTGCCTTGCAAACCAAGGTCGGTGAGTATGACAAATTGGCGTTAAAAGAGGATAAAGTAGGTCCGGCGATGGGGCAAGAACTGACCCGAAATGCTTTTATGGCCTTGATTATTGCGATGGGATTAATGATCGCCTATATTTCGTTTAGGTTTCAGTTTGTCTTTGCTATTTCTGCGATTATTGCTTTGTTGCATGATGTTTTAGTCGTTGTCGGTCTTTTTTCCCTGTTTCAATGGCAAATCGACGCGTCGTTTGTAGCGGCGGTTTTGACAATCTTCGGGTATTCTATTAATGATACCGTGGTTATCTTTGACCGAATTCGTGAGAACGAGGCTAAGATGAAGCGTGGAGATAGCTATGAGGATATGGTGGATAAGTCCGTTTGGCAGACTATGCAGCGATCCGTCAATACGGTTGTTACAGTACTGATTGCCTTGTTCTCCGTGTACATACTAGGTGGGGAATCGACTAAGGTCTTCGCT